>NZ_JAVRBM010000020.1:0-121403 GCF_034531255.1 Nostoc sp. ChiQUE01b
CCTTGTCGCCCTTGTCTACCTGCCCGTGCTTTGTGCCAGTTGCGTAAGTCCTGAAATTATAGTATTTTTGCCTGAATTTCCATAGAACCTAACGGCAATAGCCAAGAGGGCTTACTTACGCCAAAAACCTTGATTTTGTTACTACTAAAGGTAAATTTGAAAATTCCGAGTTCTGAGTTACGCCTGATGTGAATTAGAAAAGCCTCTTATCGCATAAGGGTTTCTAGACTCGCCCAAAATCGTAGTTTTAGGACTACCCACGAAATTACAAGGGTTTCTAGACTTAATTCACATTAGACGTGAGTTAGTAATGAATAAAAATTACAGTCTCATGCAGACTCACCTTGACACCAGTATCTCCAATCCCCACTCCCCAGTCCCCTGCTAGGCTAGAAATAGCCGATACAGAAAAGAGGGAATCAAGAACATGCCGCATACAATTGTTACAGAAGTCTGTGAAGGCGTTGCAGACTGCGTAGATGCCTGTCCAGTAGCCTGTATTCATGATGGCCCAGGCAAAAATGCCAAGGGAACTGATTGGTATTGGATTGACTTTGCCACTTGCATTGACTGTGGTATCTGTCTCCAAGTTTGCCCAGTAGAAGGGGCGATTCTTCCAGAAGAACGACCAGAGTTGCAAAAAACTCCGTAATAGTCCATAGTCAACAGTCAATAGTGAATAGTTATGTTTAACTTGACTGTTGACCAATGACCAATACTTCGGCTTCTCTACGAGACGCTACGCGAACGCTCAGTACAAGTGACCAATGACAAATGATTATTTATTAGAAGTTCAAAATGTTCACGCTGGATACATCAAAGATGTAGATATCCTGCAAGGTGTGAATTTTCGGGTTGCACCGGGGGAATTGGTGACAGTGATTGGCCCCAACGGTGCGGGTAAATCTACTTTGGCAAAAGCAATTTTTGGGCTTTTGATCCCGCACACAGGCACAATTACTTTCAAAGGTGAAAATATCGTGGGGCTAAAGTCCAATCAAATTGTCCAACGAGGAATGTGCTACGTACCGCAAATTACCAATGTTTTCCCTTCTCTGAGTGTTGAAGAGAATTTGGAGATGGGTGCTTTTGTGCTTAACGTTCCCCTGAAACCAATTAAAGATAAAATATTTACTATGTTTTCTAGATTAAGCGATCGCCGTCGTCAACGCGCTGGTACTCTCTCTGGAGGAGAACGCCAGATGCTAGCGATGGGCAAAGCTTTGATGTTGGAACCTGGTTTGCTGATTTTAGATGAGCCATCTGCTGCTTTGTCGCCGATTTTGGTGACACAAGTGTTTGAGCAGATTAAACAAATTAATCAGGCAGGTACTGCGATCGTACTAGTAGAACAAAATGCCCGTAAAGCTTTAGAGATGGCTAATCGTGGATATGTATTAGAATCGGGACGTGATGCGATCTCCGGCCCTGGTGAAGAATTGTTGAATGACCCGAAAGTGGGTGAGCTATATCTGGGAGCAGGTAAGAGACATTAACCCTTTTTAATCACTCTTGCCCCATTCAACATAACACCAGCTTAATATCGGAGCTTCACCAGTCGATAGCGATGACTTGGTTGGGCTGCGCCCACGCTATCTATAACTAATACAAAAGCCATAACACTACCTGCCACTGCCGCGACCGTCGTTTTCAATGCTCAAAGAATTCTCCCTAATAATCCGTTTCTAATCACATCTACAGCTAGTCGAGATGCAAAACAGGACATTCATTCAGGAAAAACGGACCAAAACGTAAATTACCCAGATATGCCAAAACCCCCATTTGCAATTCGCAATATGGATGGGTATTTAGACCCCAACCATAAATTAAATGTATGGGTATCCAAAAATATGTCTGTCGAATTAAAGAATCTGGACGGACTGAAAGAAATTCTCTGGATTCTTTGCGCCTCTGGAATTATTTTTATCTTGGGCGTCCCAATGTAGTGATATATAAAACAGCTTCATCAGCAGGAATACCCAAGACTTCATTTACTTGATCGTCAAAGAATCCACCGATACCACTGACGCCTACATTTAGGTGCATTGCAGCTAAATTCAGGCGTTGTCCCAAATGACCGGCATCCATGTGCAAGTAACGGTAAACGCGATCGCCATATTGGGCAATCGCAGCTTTCAAGTTAGCTGTATGAAATAACACTGCTGCTGCATCCCGTCCTAATTCTTGTTCTAAACAGAGAAAATGTAACTCTTGCCGAAAGTTTTTAAACCGAATTTGGCGTAATTCTTGGGCTTTGGGTGCATAATAGTAACAACCCGCCTCCAGTCCTTTGACTCCGCAAACAGCAATGAATGTTTCGATTAAATTTAGATCGAAGTAGTCTGGAGAAATATCTAAGTTTTGGTCGATGTAATTTTGCGGTTGGTAAGTGAAATCGAGTAAACTTTTCAATTCATCGAAGCTTAAATCATCACCATTGTAAGCGCGGGTAGAGCGTCGCTTATACATAGTGATTTCCAGTTCTGACAGTTTTTGTCCCCAGTCTATCGGTGCGGTAGTGGTAGGAATTTTTAAACAGAAAGGAAAATTGTATTTATCCTCCAAAGATTTTTCTTGTTTAATAGTTGGTAGATTAAGATTACCAGTGACACCTGATTGGATCTGGGTGTGTCGATGGAAATATGTTAGGAGTTCGCCATCGGGGATTTGAGGATAACTGGTTTCAGTAGCCGAAGGTAAAGCAGTACATCCCAATGGTAAATTTTGATTAACATCTAACAAGTCTGCCAGAGGTAAGACAGCGATCGCACCTTCTTGTTGCGGATCGACATAAAGCAGATCGTTGACCGATTCATCTACAAAGCCGCCGATTAAATGGGGGCGATAATCAGTAACCGCACTAGCTAACTCGATATTACCCAACAGATGTCCCGTATCCAGAAAAATCCGACGGTAAGCCCGATCTTCATAGCGCCATGCAGAACGATAGAATACCGCAGTCACAATAATTGCCAATTGGGTATTTTCTAGAGAAGGATGCCAGAAACAAGCTGCTTGGAGAGTTTGCCAAACATCACTTTCCCAATAATGCATGAGAGAATGAGTTCGACACTGGTAGTTATATAGACCAGGCGGCAATAACGATGTACCACGGGAAACCACATACACCTCGGCAGGGTATAGTCCGCCTGCACTAGGAGCAGCGCGTAAATACACTGCACTACCCATAGAAGGCATTTTCGCCGTCAATCCATAACTGCGAAACAATAGCCGTGAAAGTCTTTGCCACCATTGAGCATCTAGCTTATTAGCATAAGCCTCTGCTTTTTCTTGGATATAAGGTTTGAGATCAAAAGTAGAGCCAATTTTGTACTCTTTGAAGGGCACTGGCTGTTTAGTCCAGTCTAACCGCTGACTTTTGGAAACGAGAGTCTCAGGATTGTATTTAGTCCGTTCGTGATAATGCTGGGCAATCGATTGGTGTAATTCTGGCATATTACTTTTAATATCCTTGGGGCATCCTTTTCTTGATCTTGGCATTCATTAGCCTCATTATTTCGTGTCAATTGGTACAATCCTCCGAGTCATAAAGTGGTAAATGGTAACAATTAGATTAAGCAAAGAGAGTGTTGAGTTAGGAGTTAGGAGTTAGAAGTTAGGAGTTATTTATTCTCCCCCTAGTCCCCAGTCCCCAGTCCCCATCTTCCGCAGTACCATATAAACGCAAAACTATCTAAGCCTGGATGTGCAATGATGCCTGTACGTCAAACTTTATCAAAGCCTGATATCCAACTTTCTTATTTAGAATGGAATCAAGGTCAAAAACCTTTACTGCTGTTACATGGCTTAGGCGATCATGCTTTGGTGTGGTCTGGTTTAGGAGATTACTTGGCGGCGGATTACCACATAGTTGCGCCAGATATGCGCGGACATGGCCAAAGTAGTAAACCAGAGATAGATTATAGCTTTGAGAGTGCGATCGCAGACCTTGAAGCACTCATGGATAGTCTTGGATGGACTTTTGCCCATATTGTAAGTCACTCCTGGACAGGCAAATTAACCGCCATTTGGGCAAGACAAAACCCAAAGCGTTTACGGAGTATAATTCTCGTCGATCCGATTTTTATTTGGAAAATGCCCAGTCTTCTCAGGGTAACTTTCCCAATGTTATATCGCTTCTTACCTTTTCTTAAAAGCATGGGGCCCTTTGCCAGCTACGAAGAAGCCGAACAACAAGCACGGCAATTAAAGCAATATCAAGGATGGACTTCCTTACAGCAGCAAGTTTTCCAAGCAGGAATAGAACAAAAACCCGATGGGAGTTGGGGCAGTAAATTTACCATAGCCGCCCGCGACGGAATTTTTGAGGCAGTAATGCAAGTGCCTGGTTTTACAATTCCCCTTGACACCCCTGCCCTATTCATCCAGCCAAAACAAGGACTGAACCGCCAAAATTGGCAAATTCAACCCTACAAAACCTATCTTCAAAACTTACGTATCTGCCAAGTTCCCGGTAATCATTGGCCGTTTTTGACACAACCAGAGGGATTTAATCAAACTGTGGCAGCTTTCTTGGCAGAACACAGATCAAAAATCTCATGATTATTGGACGGGATTATCATACGGCAGCAGAAGAACTAATAGGGCGATCTTTAGGGGGATTGGGTATAGAGCATAGGGGATTGGGCATTAAAAAGAGACAGGGTAGACAAGAAAGAGGGGGAAGACCAGGAAGAGATTTATTCAATAATTCCCCCTTGTCCCCCTGCTCCCCCTGCTCCCCCTGCTCCCCCTGCTCCCCCTGCTCCCCATTCCCCACTCCCCACTCCCCTCTCATGAGCCTTTGTATCAATCCCGTTTGCCCTAAACCAAATCACCCGAATAATCAGCAAAACCGCTTTTGTCAAAGTTGTGGTTCTTATCTAGAATTACTAGGGCGTTATCGGGTGACGTGCCTGTTGAGTGACAAAACAGGTTTTACTAAAGTTTATGAGGCATACGAGCAAGATACCCCCAAAATTCTCAAAATACTCAAAGAAGATTTATCAAGCGACGCCAAAGCAGTAGAACTATTTCAGCAAGAAGTAACGGTGTTGGGACAATTCAAGTATCCCGGAATTCCCAAAGAAGATAGTTACTTCCAGTATCAAACCCGAAATGGTTTAGTGTTGCATTGCATTGCAATGGAAAAAATCGATGGCTACAACTTAGAACAGTGGCTACAGCAGCAAAATAGCCCCATATCCCAAGAACAAGCCATAGACTGGTTAAGACAGTTGATAGAAATTTTAGATGTAGTACATAGCAAACAGTACCTACATCGAGATATTAAGCCATCTAACATCATGATTAGATCCCCCCTTGAGCAGGGTTGGGGGAATCTAGTACTGATTGATTTTGGCACCGCCAGTGAAATTAATAAAACCTACCAAGACCAACTAAGCAATGGCGACAAGATGACAGCACTTATGTCATCTGGCTACAGCGCCCCAGAACAAATGAATGGTCAAGCAGTACCGCAGTCAGATTTCTTTGCTTTGGGACGTACTTTTGTATTTTTGCTGACAGGATATCATCCTTTGGAGATGTATGATGTCCAGCAAAATTTGTTGCACTGGCAAAATCATGCTACCCATATCTCACCCTTACTATTGAATTTAATTGATTGGCTAACAGCGTCAGATATAGAAAAACGTCCTGCCAGTACTCAAGAAATTTTGCATTCTCTAGAAGAACTCGAAACTCAATTAACAGACATTACTCCGACAAATAGTAATATCCTAGAATCCTCTAACCTTGAACATTTACCTGGAAATATTAATAACAACTCATTACCTCCAAATAAGCAGCCGGAAAAAGTACCGCTATTGGCATTTTTTGCAGTTCTATTAGTAGTATTGGGATTACTTAGTATAGTGGCTTTAGCAACGCGAAAATCAGATTTTGCTGAAACATCTTATTACAGACAATATCCCGAAAAAAAAGGTAATATCGATTACTTTTCTTATCAAGAAGGTAGGGATAGTCAGGGAAGGATAGCTGAGTTTAATATAGCAGTTTTATCACTAAAATATAAATGGTTTTTAGATAGCAACTTTCAAATTAAATACAATGATGAAATTATTAGTGTTGACCTTTTGAAGTTGAACTTAGAACAAGAAGGTATAGAGAAGATAATGGAAGCTCCCAATGAGATTATCTCTGTTGGCACAGCTTCTTGTAAAGGTGATAGATTAGTTCAAGAACGTGTAGCTTTAGAACGTTCTAAACAAATACAGCTTTTGGTTAAAAAAATATTTATTAATACATTAAGTGTCAAAAGTTATCGCTTATTGAATTTTGGTCAATTTCAACGGAGTGATTGTCAAGCAAATCAGGATTTAACGACATATCAGACAAGTGTGATAATTATTGGTGTTAAAAAAGAATCATCAGGTGTCATTCTTGACGAGGCACTACGGAATAGGTTAGAAAGGAAGCCTTTTGCTGATTTTAAATTAGAAGATTATTCTTTGGGATCTGCACAAAAGTTTAAGACTATACCGAGTAATTTATAAAATCTCTAGCAAAGTACAATCAGTACATAGGTATATCTCTCATGGCTAAAGCAGCAGATATCAACACTAAGCGATTAATCAGCCTTGCACCCGAAAATTAGGATTATCTTTGTTGACAAATTAATAGTAGCGTCTTCCAGACTAACTAGGACGGTTATTCGCACCGTGAGTTTTTAGCATAATTTGTCAAAATAAAAGATAACTGGAGGTTCAAAATATGAAATTTTCAATCCAATCACTTTACACCTGGTATCGCAGTGTACTTCGTAACCCTAAATACCGTTGGTGGGTAATTTTAGGAACGTTGGTCTATTTGGTCAGCCCATTTGATGTTCTCCCAGATTTTATACCCGTTGTGGGACAGATTGATGATGTTTTCCTTTTGACTCTGCTAGTTAGTGAGGTGTCTGGGCTAGTAATAGAAGGCTGGAAAGCTCGTAAGGGTGAGGTGGGTACTGAAGTACCTAATACTCCAGAGGGTTCTACTTCCAGTGCAAGCACTATTGATGTTGATGCTGTTTCTGTTAAGTAGTTTTAACAAAACCCCTGCTTTTGGAATCTGAGGTGGGGGTATTTTTTTTAACGCAAAGGGACGCGGAGGGAAGCGCAGAGGTTCGCAGAGGATGAGAGAGAGTGAGAGGAAAAGTTAGAGGTTGTTGGCTACCCGTTTAATACCTTCTTTGAAGTGGAGGACGTTAAAGTTGAGGAGAAGACCTAGTTTGCAGTTTGCTAGTTTGAGATAGGTTAGGAGTTGAACGGAGTGAATCGGGTGGAAGGATTCTACAAATTTAATCTCTACAATTACTTTGTTTTCGACTATCAAATCTAATCGATAAACGCATTCCAATTGCACATCTTGGTAAACCAAAGGCAATGGAATTTGCTTACCAACACTCAACCCGGCTTTGTTCAACTCATAATTCAAACACTCCTCATAAGCCGACTCCAACAAACCAGGCCCCAAAGCAGTATGCACCCTCATAGCACACCCAATAATCACCCCACTCAACTCATTCTCTCTCATTCTCTGCGTTCCTCTGTGCTTCCCTTTGCGCCCCTCTGCGTTTAAAAATCTTTTACAAACTCCGTCAAGAACCTAAATGCCTTCAAAATGTAACTAGCGCAATCTCTAGGAGAAGTATTGTAAAACGATCGCCACGCACTCGCCTTATCCTCATCATAGCGATCGCTACGTTGGCTATGGTTTTCTAGCCACGCCAATCGCACTGCATGGCCAATTAACACATCCAACACAATATATTCTTCAATTTGCAGCTTAGGATTATTGGCAGCGATCGCTCCTAATTCGATTAATGCTTCAATATTAACTTGGCGGTATTCTGGAGCTTCGATTTTATTCAGCAAATGCTCAACCAACAGAGCAAAATTTCTTTCCCCGGCTGTCATTTCCGACAGCATTATCTCACTATCTAAACGATTGCGCCGCTCTAGTTTATCACCAATTACTAGACCCTTACAATGTTGCATTAATAGCCAAACTTGCTTAAAAAATTCTTTTGGTACGCGCCCCGTCGCACCCTCAGCTTGGCGAAACCGTCGCCAACCGCCCGGTGGAACTTCTATCCCTTCGGCGATTCCTGGTAACACTACCCAAGCAATATCACTTTCTTTTTGTTTGACATGCAGTGATTCTTGCTGGCGCAACAGGTTACTCATGCCAGTATATCCAGTTAATACCTGACGCAAGCGCATTTTCACTTCAAAGGGTGAAAGTTGCATTAAGCGATCGTAAGCTTCATCTTGAGTGACATGCAATTCCCGCGCTAGTTCGCTGGTTATCAACAGGATGAGATAGCCGACTCTCAGCGTTAGTAGTCCCTTGAATAGTTCGGGTTCTGAGCGAATTAAGATACCAACATAGATTAAAATCTCTTGAGTAAGGACGCGATCGCGGATATCCTCACGACAAAAATGATTGATTTTATCGGCAATTTCATCGTGGGACATGGGCACGCTAATCAAGGACGCTTCGCTGTAAGCTTTACCCACAGCAATTTGCTTACCTCGCACCAAAATACTCGTGACTGCATCTGATAGGCTAATATCAACCATTTGCCGTAACCCCGCAGCCCGACGCACTACTGCCCAAATGCCTAAATCTCCAGCTTTGGTGTAAACTTCATCTAGTAAATCAGCTACGATGACAGGATATCCTGGGCCGCCATACCCCGTATCAAATTTCATTCCCTGCAAGCGAGTTAATGTTTGCAATAATTCAATTTGCTCGTAAATATTCTCTGATGAGCGCAAATAAGAAAGTAATAATCCCAAGTTAGTTTCATATTCCATTTGAAATTCTTGGGTATGTCCTAAGCGCCAGTTTTTCTCAGGATGATATGCTAAATAATAGCAACGTGGGCTAGCATTTTTCACTGGCGATCGCGAGAATTCTGCATTGGGCAGAAAATCAATTCTTTGGATTCCTGCTGTTAGCATTAGCTGATTTAGCCGCCCTAATTTCACCCGTACACCGTTACAAACTCCATCTTTGAGTTCTTGCATCAGTTCTAGTAATGCTTCCGAACCTGCTTCTAACATGGTGTGCGTTAACATTAAAGTCAGAGTAGGACGACCCAAATCACTCCAATATTTTTGAATGTAAGCTAGTTCGCTTCTAATTTGATCCAGCAAAAAATGGTAATCAAGAGTTAAGTAAAACTGTTGAGAGTCTGAGAATGAAGGCAAAAATACAATTGTTTCACCACGAATCCGAAAGATTCTAGATGTTGTCAAACTCCGCAGCCGCCGCACTGGCCGCCCAGTTAAACCAAGTTTATCGTTACGTCCGATTTGGGTATAAATAGCTGAAAATTCTCCAGCTTTTCTCACTTGAATCGGTTCTACTTGAGTAGGCGTTTGTGCTTCAATTCCGTGAACTTCTAGTTTTGTTTGTAAATCTTCATCTTCTGCTAACAAAGCAATTTGCACCAATGCTTCGCGCTGTTTCCCCACACACAAATGTCTTCCCAATGGGTCGATATCACCAACTGCCAGTAAACCTTCACTCAACATTTGACTGAGAAAATATAAACTCTGCGCCCATACTAAGGGAATATTTTCATTGGGCAAACGTGGTTGCGTTTGGGGCGATAACTTTTCGGCTTCGATATTTTCTGCAGGAACATAATAAAGTTCTGGCAATAAACGCAAACTATCTTGTTCTATGAGTAATGATTCTAAAAGCTCTTGGTACTTTTTAACTTGTTCTTGTTCGCCGCGAAATAATCCATCTAGAACTAAATAAGTGAAAAATAACGGCCATTCGCATTCAATATGCTCAAATTGCTTGAGTTCCCACGGTTCATAATGCAAGCGCTGATGATCTTCTAAAACGGTTTGGTGTCCATCACGCAGAAAGCGTTTGCAGCCGTATTGACCTGCGAGTTTATTAATAATATCGTTGAAGGTGCGATCGCGTAACTGCAAATCTTCTACCGCAAAGGCAGGATAACTAATAATACTTAACAGCGCCGCATCAATTTCTTTGGAACCAGATTCTCTCGGCAATAGTGATTCTAAAGTAATCCGGGCGCGGGCAATTTCATCTGGTAGCACATGAATCACCGATGCTTGACTACCACGCACACCAAATAAATCTAGTCCGTTGATAGCTTCTAAAGCAGCTTTTGCCATGCCTACAGAACTGGCATTTAACTCAGCACTACCGCGATTAATTTTATTACCACGTTCCCAAATGCCGTAATCTGGTGTGCGGTAAGCTCGTCCAATGTAGTAAACCAAATTTTGGACAAAATTTACTTCATCAATTGTATAAATTATTTGCAATCCTCCTGCCGTCATTTGCCCCAACATCAGCAAAAATATAGATGTGGCATCAAGTTGCAAATGTCCCCATTTGTCATCACCAACAACAATGTCACCAGTCGCGGTATTATATTTGGCGTGCAGTCCATCCAGTAGCGACTGAGTATGTTTAAATGTCTCTACTTTATGAGCCTGTCGCATCATTGCAAAGAGCAACCCGCGCATCAGTTTGATGACACTGTGTTCTAGTTCATAAGTGCGTCCTTCATCGTCGTCAATCTTGCGGTATGCAAGTCCTAAACCCCAAACTGCCAAAATGCTGTAAACATTGTCTCGCACCCAGGCATCAGTATAATCGCCGTGGGCTGTAATCGCTGTACTCGCAGGTAACAAACCAGTAATTGGATTTTGGCGAGTCAGGATGATCGTTTTGATTTGCTGGTAGTAATAGTCTAGGTGAGCTCGCAATTTGGTAGATGTTTTCATGGTTTGGTTTAGAACTACTTGCAGAATTAAACCCCTTAAAGTAGTGGGTTTCTTGCACTTGGGCTATGGAGAATGGAAGATTGAGATGGGATTCCGTACCGTAGGGTATACAAAAACGTAATCGCTTCTAGAAATATCGATCTCTGCGTGGATGGAAAAATCCCTCTAAGTAAGTCGAGTCTTAGACAGAGGAACTCTCAAGAGTGGTCTTGGGAATCCCTATTGATTTGGTGTACTAAATCATATCGTGTCTGGCTAAAGACTTATCATTAGGATCGCAGAGGTAAGGGATTTTTGGGCTTTCTACATAGATTCGGGAATTATAACTAATTAGTCGGACATAATATCAGTAGCGGGATAATGTCAAAAAATCAAGAGTGCCTAACTCCGAAGGATGAGCTTATGCTAGTCTAAACTAAATCACTACTCCGAGGTTATGCTGATGCTGGTATAAACTAACTCATTTTTTAAAAAATATTTATTAAATAAATATAATTTTAATGTAGATGTGTTTTAAAATTAATGTGTTTGTGTTAAACATTCAACCAATAATTGCAGTAAAGAAAGGGAGGCTATCCTCAACCCAATCAAGTTTGATAAAAAATAGGGCTTATACACTTTACAAATAAATCATCTTGTGCATTCACGTAAATAGCTTGGTTCAGCCTTTTACAAACCATATTTTGTTAGTTGTATAGGCTAGCAAAAATCGCAGGCATCGCAAAAATCTAACTAGAAGCCTTGAAAAGCATAGTTGCTATTTTGGCTTCTTTGTTAATCCGTAAGCCATAAAAAATTAATCGGTTTGTTTAGATAATAAATATCCTAGTTTGCTTGATTCCACTCTAAGATATTTACTAAATAATAGTTCAGGAAAAATTATTATTTTACTTACTAATATAAATAATTGAAGCCCTGATTTAGACTAATATTGGCTTTAAAAAACTAAAAATTGGTATTGTTATTGCTGCTCTAAATCAATCAAGTAGTTACCATTTTATACAACATAGCAGCAGATAGAACCAGGAGCGTAAATGTATAACGAACTTAAAAGTTTTTACCCAATATCTCGTTGACTTTTTGGAAAGATAAATATTAATCTTAAATAGGAGTAATACAATGAAAACAGTTGGGATGTATCGTCGAGCTTATCCGAGAGTATCAGAAACTTTTATTGGAGAGCAAGCCCATAATTTACAAACATACAAACCGTTATTTATTACTTGTAAACTCTTAGAAGAAATTCCTTTTGACAATATTGCTATTAGTAATAATGATCAATGGAAAATTAAGCAATTATTTCATATAATTACTGCTTCACCAAATATGTTTGGAAAAGAGGCTGAACTAAAAAACCTAAAATTAATTCATGGACATTTTGGCCCAGATGGTATTTACGCAATGCGATTGGCAGAGAAATTAAATATTCCTTTCATCGTTACATTTTACGGTTTTGATATTACAGTTTCACGTTTATCTATGTGGCTGTCAGGTAATCCGGCATTTTATCAATTTCTTTTGCGTGAAGAAGAATTAAAACAAAAAGCATCTAAATTTATTGCTTTTTCTAGTTTCTTGTATAAAAAGATGATTGAATATGGTTATCCTGAAGATAAAATTATTAAACTAAATAGTGGTATAGATTTAGAAAAGTTTGCCCCAGCGAGTGAATCAAAAGATGAAAGATATATTTTATGTGTAGGCAGACATACTGAAAAAAAAGGAATTGATACCCTATTAAAAGCCTTTTCTCGAATTGCCAGTAAGCATCCAGATGTATCAGTTATCCAAATTGGAAATGGCACAATGACTGAAAAATTCAAAACTCTAGCAGATGAACTTGGTATTAGTAATAGAGTAAATTTTATGGGGGCAAAACCTTATGAAGTAATTCAAAAAACTATGAGAAATGCAGAAATATTTTCTCTACCCAGTCAAACAGCAAAGAACGGTGATAGCGAAGGTTTACCGCTTTCAATATTGGAAGCCGCCGCTTCTGGTTTACCAATAGCTTCTACCTGGCATAGTGCTATCCCTGATGCTATTTTAGATGGAGAAACTGGCTTTTTAGTTGATGAAAAAGACGATCGCTCTCTTGCGGAAAAATTAGATATTCTTTTGTCTGACCGGGCTTTAGCTAAAAGTATGGGTAAAAAAGGACGAGAGTTTATTTGCGAAAATTTTGATATTCGCAAGCAAACTGCCAAGCTAGAAGCTATTTATGATTTAGTAAGCAGTTAACGAACTCAAGTAAAAGTATCTCAATTTAGATTACTGAACCTCAAGCATTTGTTAATATGCAGAAGTTTTCTAATCCCTAGTTTGGAGACGACTCTCTTTTTTTAGGCATCCGTATGGTTATTTATTCGCGATCGCCAGTTATCACAGATTATATCAACAGAATAACTCCTCAAAAATCAGGGTAGCAAGCTAAAAAATGCACATAAAGCTACTAAGAATATAAAAACTTCTCAGTATCTACCGGAGAGCGTTATTCCGGGTTAGGATGATGACTAGCAATGCTTTGATTTAGCTATCGATATTGAATTGTTGAAATTTTATGGACCATAGTCCACAAGATGGCAGTATCAACCTCCTCTGAGCTGTGGTAAGGAAGTCTCCCAGCGCGGGGGAGACTTAGGAGATTATCATGCTTACAGAAGATATTCGTGATTTGCTGACTGATACTACCGATTTAAACCAGTTGAAATGGGATTTAAATCGCTTGCAACCTGTGGATGTGGGAGACTACATTACACAATTGCCTGAAAAACAACGGGCGATCGCATTCCGTTTACTCAACAAAGCTCAGGCAATTGATGTATTTGAATATCTGCCGACAGAGGTGCAGGAAGAACTAATTAATTCTCTGCATGATGTTCAGGTAGTGCAACTTGTAGAAGCGATGAGTCCCGACGAACGGGCAGAATTGTTTGATGAACTACCTGCTGGGGTAATCAAACGGCTATTACAAGAACTGAGTCAAGAAGAAAGGCAAGCAACAGCAACGATTCTCGGCTATCCAGAAGGTACGGCTGGGCGGGTGATGACAACTGAATATGTGCGGTTGCGACAAGGGTTGACTGTAGGTGAAGCCTTAAGCAAAATCCGCCGTCAGGATGAAGACAAGGAGACAATTTACTACGCCTACGTCACAGATGACAACCGGACGCTGGTGAGAGTAGTTTCACTGCGCCAGTTGCTGTTTACCTTTCCCGATGTTTTCATCAAAGATATTGCTAGCGATCGCGTCATCAAAGTTAGAACTGAAACCCCTCAAGAAGAAGTGGCGCGAATCATGCAGCGCTACGACTTAATCGCTATCCCCGTCGTCGATCGCGAAGACCGATTGGTTGGTATCGTCACCATTGATGATGTCATGGATATTTTGGAAGAAGAAGCCACAGAAGATATCCAAAAACTGGCGGGTGTAAGTGGTGATGAAGCTGCTTTATCCTCTCCTCTACTCACCATCCGCAACCGCTTGCCTTGGCTGTTGGGGATCATGGCACTGTATATTGGTGCAGCCAGTGCGATCGCGCCTTTTCAATCTGTAATTGCCGCAGTGCCAGTTCTAGCAGTAATCATGCCAATTTTTTCTAACACTGGTGGTACTGTCGGTATTCAATCATTAACGGTAACAATCCGCGGGTTGGGAGTGGGAGAGGTAACACCCAAAGATACCTTGAAAATTCTCCGCAAAGAACTTTTAGCAGGTTTAGGTACAGCCTTAGCTTTAGCCACAACCATGATCCTGCTTTCCTTAATTTGGGCGCGACCCCAAGAGCGATGGGTAGCTTTAATTGCCGGAATGGTAATGGCAACTAATACAATTGTGGCTGTTACACTCGGCACGTTACTGCCAATGGGTTTGGAACGGCTGAAACTTGACCCTGCTTTGGTTAGTGGCCCGTTAGTGACTACAATGCTAGATACAATTGGGTTTTTAACGTTCCTCAGCCTAATTTCTCTAGCTTTAAATGTTTTCCATTTACCAGCTTGAAGGGATTGGGGACTGGGGATTGGGCGGACAAGGGGAATTTGGGACAAACATACAAGTCACCAGCTAAGGCTTACTTAGATTAAGTACTTGAGACGAAAGGCTTGTTGCAAGTTGTCACCCTGTCCTCTTGTCTCCATCATCTCCCCCAGTCACCAGTCCCTAATCCCCATTACCCCTTATCCCCAGAGGGGGCCCCACCATCCCCAGTCCCCAAATATGCCTACTACTACGTGGAATCGTCATCACATTCTTTCCCTAGCTGACTTTACTGCCGCTGAATACGATACAGTTTTGCAAACTGCTGCCTCTTTTCAAGAGGTGCTATCACGGCGGACAAAGAAAGTGCCAACTTTGCAGGGACAGGTGGTGGCGAATTTATTTTTTGAATCGTCTACCCGAACTCGCAGCAGTTTTGAACTCGCAGCTAAACGCTTAAGTGCAGATACGCTGAATTTCGCCGCCTCCACATCTTCTATGACTAAGGGAGAGACAATTCTCGACACGGCGAAAACCTATTTGGCAATGGGAACTGATATTATGGTAGTCCGCCATCGAGAGGCAGGAGTACCAAATGCGATCGCGGCTGAAATGGATCGTCTAGGTGTACGAGTTAGTGTCCTGAATGCTGGTGATGGTCAACATGAGCATCCTTCCCAAGCACTGCTAGATTTATTTACCATTTGTACTCTAATTGACCCAGATCATCCCCGACTGGATCTTTTAAAGGGGAAAAAGATTGCCATTGTTGGAGATATTCTCCATTCTCGCGTGGCGCGATCGAATATTTGGAGTTTAATTGCCAGTGGTGCCGAAGTGCATCTGGCAGCACCACCAACCCTTTTACCTAAATTCTTTGCTGAGTTTATCTTGGAGGAAGTAGAAGGCAGGAGTTATTCCCCCAATCCCCAACTATTTCTACATTGGCAGCTAGAACCAGCTTTGCAAAATGCCGATTTTGTCATGACTTTACGTCTGCAAAAGGAACGGATGACGGCTCATTTGCTGCCAAGTTTGCGAGAATATCATCAGCTGTTTGGCATTACATGCACAAAACTGCAACTTTGTAAACCTAATGTCAAAGTTTTGCATCCAGGCCCAGTTAACCGTGGTGTCGAAATTAGCTCTGAGTTGATGGATGACCCGGAATTTAGTCTCATTCAATCGCAAGTTACTAGCGGTGTCGCCGTTCGCATGGCGTTGCTGTACCTATTAGGTAGCGGCAAGGCTTAATTGACATCCTTGTTTAGTAACTACAAAAGCCAAAATGAAAAAAGAGGGCGATCAGGTAAAGCAAGTCTGTCGTCTATCATGATCCTGTTGACAAAATACTTATTTCGATTATTCTAGAAATATGAATAATAAAGAAACGGCCCGGTATGCGGACATTTTTGCAGCATTGGGGTCGGAGCCTCGGCTGGAAATTATGCGACTGCTATTTGCAGCTTATCCAGACGGGATGACCGTAGGAGAAATTCAGGAAAAGCTAAAAATCCCGAACTCAACGCTATCCCACCATTTGGAGAAGCTACGGATTGAAGAGTTAGTCAATAGCCGAAGAGAGAAGCAATTTCTGTGGTACTCAGCGAATGCTAAGACGATGGAGAATTTGCTGTCTTTTTTAACTACAGGGAAAAATAAATGCGATCGCATTATTGAGCCACTCAACAATACATCCACACAGGAAGGGTTTATGTTTGAAACATTTTTTGAGTCTATTTTTAATAAACTTTTTGGGTTTATGTCTACCAGATTTCACCTTAGAGGTTTTGAAAGATTTACCCAAAAAGCGATGACAGCCATCTCTATAGCTCAAGATGAATCTCGCCACTTAGGACACCCATATATTGGTACCGAACAGATTTTGCTGGGATTGCTTGGCGAAGGTAGCGGCCTAGGATCGCAGTTTCTTAACTCTGTGGGGGTAAATTTGGAAAATGCACAGATAGAGGTAGAAAAAATTATCGGCAGAGGTAAGGGTAATACACTTTTAGATATTCCCTACACGCCCAGAGCCAAGCAGGCATTAGAACTATCAGTAGAACAATCAGGACAACTTGGCGTTAACTACGTTGGTACAGAGCATCTGCTGTTAGGTATTCTCTGCGAAGGTGCAATAGGTAGAGGAGAGGGAGTAGCAATTAGGGTTCTGCAAAATCTTGGGGTAGACCTGGTTTCATTAGAACAACGACTGCGAAAAGCTTTGACTTAAGATGATGAGGCGTTTCCACGTGAGTAGAGACGCAATATATTGCGTCTCTATATGCTTAGAATTATTACTAACAATCTTTTAATTTTAGTCCTATCGGACTAACTCACACAAGAATACCTAGTCTCATAGAAATTATATATTCCTCCGATCGCATGAGGACAGAATTCTGTAATCTTGGCACACTGGTAGCGTAGAAGTTCAGGATTTAATGACTTCTAGAAGTGTCCGAGGTAAATTATGAAACGAATTTTTTTGACGGCAGCAGCCTTACTCAGCACGCTATCTTTAGCTGCTCCGATTCCCGTCAAAGCAGAAAATTCCACCCATGTCCGCCGCTTGTTAGAAACTAGAGAATGTTCGGGATGCAATCTAGTAGGAGCTAACCTCAAAGGCGCTCATCTAATCGGTGTTGACTTGAGAAATGCAAATTTAAAAGGAGCTAATCTCGAAGGTGCTAACTTAGAAGGTGCAGATTTAACTGGTGCTAATTTAAAGTCTGCTAATCTCACAGAAGCATTCGTTAGCGATACGACGTTAAATAATGCCAATCTTACTAACGTGAATTTGAGCAATTCTCGTTTATATAATAGTGACGTAGATGGCGCTGTTTTAGCTGGTATTGATTTAAGCGGTGCTGATGTATTTAATACTGCCATTAGCATTGGTGGTGAATACTAATGGTGAGTCATGATTTCCAAGTGATGAGTTAAGAGTTAAACTCTTAACTCTGCACTGACTAAGTTTTATTCGCCGGTAATCGATAGTTCATTAACCCAGATTTTTGGGCAAACTCCCCCTGGTGTTAACTCTGGCTCTTTTTCTACATAAATAATTGACTTCAAAAGTTCCAAGAAATCGCCAGCAACAGTTGCTGACTCAATACTCGTCCTCACACCCTTATTAACTAGCCAACCATCAAACGGCAAAGAAAAGGAACCTTGCAAGGATTTAACTCCAGCATGGAGAGCTTGTAAATCATCGATAAAAATCACATTTTCAGCAGTTTCTAAGCTCAACTCCTGCTCAGAAGTTGCTGTTGAAAATACGTGATAAAAATTGGGACTGACGCTGACTTTTGCACCAATACTAGCATTACCCGTTGGCTGGGCATTTAATCTTTTAGCAGTGCCAGCACTATGGAGAAAGCTTGTTAAAACGCCATTTTCAATCAGCGAAATTTGACGAGTGGGAGTTCCTTCACCATCAAAACTTTCCGCACCAACGTTAGCTGGATGCAACGCATCATCATAAACTGAAATCAAAGGAGAAGCTATTTGCTTACCTAAATCATCAGGCGTAGATAGACTTTGATTGTCTAAAATACTTTGGGCATTGAACAAGTTAGAAAAAGCACCCAACAGACTTAAGAAAGCTTCCGCTGAAAAAACAACTCGATATTTACCAGTTTTGATTTTTTCATAATTCAAGTGGCTGATAGTTTTATCGGCGGTTTCTTTGATGCAACCATTAATATCTAAATTATCTAAACTCTGGTTGATTCTATAAGCGCCTGCACTGCGAGGTTTTTTGCCATCTTCCTCAGTTTTACTATAAAGATAAACTGATGCCAAAGAGTGAGATTCAGTTCTTACTGCACCGTCGCTATTGAGATAAAATCTGTCAATATCTCTTTGTGACAAACCATTATAAGGTACGCCTTTAATTGCTGGATGAGCTGTTAGTAATTCTTTTTCAGCTACCAACAATTTTTCTATAAGTTCAGCAACAGGTGCTTGGGGTGATTTATCCTGAAATTTACTGGGAATCGGAGTAGTAGCCTCTGGACTAAAATCAGGAACATTTTCTTTAACACCAAAGAAACTGGCTTCATAGGCAGTTTTCAAAGCTAATTCCAGTCCCTTGGGGTCTACATCTGTGGTGCTGGTGACACCCATTGTATTATCTTCATTCCAGACACGAACAGTAACACCAGAGCGGTTTGAAGCTTTGACCTGTTTTGGCTCACCTTGGTCTACTTGCACGCTAGTGTCATCAACTGTTGAACCATAAATGTCGAATTTCTTAATGCCAAGTTTATCAGCATTGTCCTTGGCAGAATTTGCAATCTCATTAATATTCGGCATAGTCAATTTTGGATTTTGGATTTTAGATTTCGATTGGAAACGATTCCATTTTTGATATTAGAGTTTGGATTTTGGATGTTATGACTTATATTTTTAGACGAATAACTCGT
Source organism: Nostoc sp. ChiQUE01b (assembly GCF_034531255.1). NCBI lineage: Bacteria > Bacillati > Cyanobacteriota > Cyanophyceae > Nostocales > Nostocaceae > Nostoc > Nostoc sp. ChiQUE01b. The sequence continues at coordinate 19,197 of NZ_JAVRBM010000020.1, forward strand.
AATGCCAGCTGCTTTGTTCTAGCCTGAAACTCCTGCTCATTCATAATCCAAAATCCAAAATCTAAAATCTAAAATTCTTATCGTCCCCCAACGGTAATAGAATCAACTTTAATGTGGGGTTGTCCGACTGTAGTGTAAATACTGCCACTGACTGAGCCACAAAAACCTGGTGCAATTTCCAAATCTTGAGAACACATGGAAATTTTATTCATAATTTCTTTAGCTTCACCGATGAGAATTGCTCCCTTTAGCGGTTTGGTGATTTTGCCATTTTCAATTAAATAAGCTTCATCAACACTAAAGTTAAATTGACCTGTAGCACCAACGCTACCACCACCCATCTTTTTACAGTAAATACCTTTATCAACAGAGGCAAATAATTCATCAATGCTATATTCGCCAGAATCAATATAAGTATTACGCATCCGGCTAGCAGCGGCATAGGTATAATTTTGGCGGCGTCCACTTCCAGTTCTGGGGTGTCCGGTGCGTGAGGAACCTGTTCTATCTGCTAAGAAGTTTTTCAGAACGCCTTTTTCAATTAATAGGGTTCTTTGAGCAGGCATACCTTCATCATCCATGTCAATTGTCCCGAAGGCATTTTCAGAGCGCCCTTCATCCCAGGCTGTCAAGCTTTCGTGGGCAATTTTTTCGCCTTTTTTGTCAGCAAAGGGAGAGGTATTGCGTTCTATTTGAGTGGTTTCTAGCAGGTGTCCGCAAGCTTCGTGGAAGATTACGCCGCCAAAGTGATTGGCCATAATGATGGGATAAGTACCCGATTCCACGTAATCTGCGTAAAGCATTTTTCCAGCCGATTCTGCTATTTTCTCAGCAGCTTGTTGAGAATCCCAAGTTCTCAAGAAGTTGGCATCACTAGTATTACCCGCGCGATCGCCAATTGAGGTACGATTAGCACCATCAGCACACAATAGGTTAAATCCTACTGATTGCGTGAGACGAATGTCACGGGCAAAAGTCCCGTCACTGGCAGCGATTAAAACTTCTTGCCAATCCCGGAAATAGGTAGCACGACGCGATTGGACGTGGCTAGCTTTTTGCTTCAGGTGGGCAGTACCATCTAGAAGGATTTCTCCCATTTCTCGGATGGAGCTACACATCGGTAGCCATGCATCTTTACCTCTTTTGGTGGCGTAATCTCTGAGTAATTCTAGGTTGATTTCTGGGATGAAAGCTTTAGGAGTGGGTAGTTGTAATCCCAAGATAGAAAGACCTTTTTCTAAGGCTGCTTTCAAACCGGAAAACGAAAGGTCATTGGTGCTAACGTAGCAGTCAGCTTTGCCGCGAAATACCCTGACTCCCGCGCCTGTAGACAGACTGGGTGAAATACTCGTGATAGCGTCATCTTCTGCAAGAGAACTAATATAGTTGCGACGCTCTAAAAATAATTCGATGAAGTCAGCACCAGCGGCGCGTCCTAGTCCCAGAAGGGTAGCCAGGGGGGCTTCCCAGGTTTCATCGAAACGCTCTGGTGTGGAGGAATATTGGAGAGTGGGAAGTTGATTCGAGAGAAGTAGCGTACTTGTAAGCATGGGTAGCCTCGTCTGCTGGCGTAGTTCAGAGATTTGACTGAAAAATCCTGGTGTGTTCAGTCTAACAAATGAGCAAAAGCCACAGCTGCTAGAAGAACGTGTGGATTTCCCTCCCCTTTAACAACACCTTGGCAAATCCGCCCACATACTAGAAATTTGGAGCTATTTGACGAAGAATTCAGAAGTCAGAATACAAAAGCGGAGCAAGGAAAGCTCCGCTGAAAGTATAAATGTAACCTAAAATACATTTATGTTTATGTATTTATTTAGCACTCTTCTCAACCAGGGAATTTAGACTTTTCTTCTCAGGTTTATTTACGATTTCCTATTTTCAGTGGAATTCTTGCTGTTTCTTGCTCATGAAAAATCCGCTCTAAATTGGAAGTTGCCCCTACTGATGTTAGATTCTTAAACAAGAGCTTTAGTGTTCGAGTAATAGTTTTAAGAATTTTCATTTTGCTAGCAGTCGGCTTTTGATCATATCTCAAAACCATTGGAATTTCTACGATTTTTGGTTTGAGGGCTTTGGCTTTCAGCAGTAAATCTATCATGCAAGCAAATCCACTTTCAGTGAATAGATTGTCCCCATAATACATATCCAGTTTACTGAGAAAAGTACGGTTATAGAGTCTGTAACCACAAGTGTAGTCTTTTACGCCTGGTACACGGGCGGCAATTCTGAAAAGCCAGCTGGCTCCGTAACTCATCAGTTCTCTAAATTTTGATAAGCCTATGACTTTAGAACCTTTTCGATATCTGGATGCGATCGCAATATCATAGCTACCAGCTATCATAGTGTCATACATTTTTATTAATAGTTCTGGTGGCTGAGTATTGTCGCAATCCATCGCCGCTAAAAAATCACCTTCTTTAGAAATTTCTAAGAAAGTCGTAAAACCTGTTTTAATTGCTTGACCTAAACCAGCATTTTTGGGATGTTGGACTAATTTCAATAATATACCCAGTGATTGGGATTCTTGTAAAGCAGTCTGAGCAGTTTTATCACTACTGCCATCATCGACAAGAATCAGTTCTATCTCTATATTAAAGATTTGCTGCAATGTTTGAAACTTTTTGAACAAGGGTCGAATTGATTCTTGCTCGTTATATGCGGGTAAAAGAACAAAAAGACTCATAAAGACCTCGTGTGATTTTTAAAATAAAATGTGATTCCTCAAATTTCAATAATTCAGTAATACTGATTTTTTGAGAAATTCATCGACTTGTCGAACTACTGCGTTATTGTTAACGCTATCATTGACCAACTGTGAGGTATTGACGACAAAAAAATCATCATTTTCAGTACTCACTTTTGGAACAAGGCTGGAATAATTTAAAACTTGTAATGGCTGTACTTTAATCGCTCGATTAATATGTGCTGCCACAATGTCATCTGCTTTGAGTTCAGGGAACATTGAACGTATACCTTGGAAAAATATTGGACGTAATTCGTCATCTGGTTGTTTTAACAACGGGTCAGTAGAAAGTATATATTTTGGTAAGAATGTAATGTGATACCCTGCCGTCTCTTGCAAAGAAACTAAGTTACTCATACCGATAACTCCGGTAAAAGGAATATTTCTATCGGCAATATTTACTACGTAATAAGGAACTAAAGGTTTACGAGTAATCAGTACCATGCAGATTACACCCAGGTATTCTACTGTTTCACCAGTGTCTGAAACTTTCACTAGTCCCTTCGCAGCAACCTGTTGCAAGATATTAACTGGGCCAGTAAAGATGACTTTATCAAAATGCTCTTTTTTACCCTGATATTCTACCCACATTCCACCCCCTGGATGAGGGGCGATATATTCAACTGCAACACCTTTGTGGATATGACCTCCAGCCGCGTAAATTAATTTTTCTATATGGTCAAAAACAGTTTTATAACCGCCAGAGACATAACCAAGTTGTTCTTTATTTAATGAAGAATCACGCGCTGAAAATAGTCGTTTGATATAAGCCCAGATAAAAACCGCTGATATTCGCTTATAGTTTTCTCCTAATTTGGATAAAAGCAAAGGTTTCCAGAGCTTTTCGTATGTGTTTTTACCACCGAGTTTCAATAGCCAATCTTCAACTAAAATCTTCTCTAAACGCCGCCAGTTATTCAGACGTGAACCATATAGGAGAGTAAAAGCTAATCTGATTTTACCGATAATTCCAAATAAAGGAAAACGTAGGAATTCTATACTGTTACTAATAGAATAAAACTTTTTATTGTCATAAAAGCCTGTTAAACTTCGATGCCAACGTAGTTTTTCTCCAAGACCAATATCTCTGATAAAATTTATTAAGTGAGTGTCAGAAGGTAGGATAACGTGATAAAAGCGATCCCAGGTAAATAATCCGTAATCATGATAGGTAGTAAGTCCACCAAGCTGCTTGTTATTATCAAAAACAGTGACTTTATGTCCTTGATGTGAAAGACGTTGAGCTAATACTAGCCCAGTTATGCCTCCGCCAACGATACCTATATTCATAAATTAAATTTAGATTTTGTGAAAATGTTTTAGAGGATGATGTTGAGAAGCTGTTAATACTAAATAATCTGATGATTTGCTTATTAAGCTATTAATGTACGACTAGAATTACGCCAGTTATAATAACGGAAATTCCTAACCATTGGCTAAACACAACCCCTTCTTTTAAAAGATAGTGAGAAGCAATTGGTACAAATGCATACATTAGTCCTAAAACTGGAAAGGCTTGACTTAAAGGAATTGTCCGCAATACATAAAGCCACAATATAGTCATAAATGTATAGCAGATAAACCAAATCAAAAAATAACGAGATAATAAGAGATTTTTGAGAGATCCGCTTTCTCCTTTATTAGAGTTAGAAATATAAAGTCCATACTTGAGTGAAAGTTGAGCTGTTGTTCCAAACAAAACGACAAGCATTAAATTTAGCCAAGTAAAAACACTCATTTTTAATTTGTTAAGTAATTAATTATCTAAATTTGAACTTTCTTATCGGATTAACTACTAAAAGAACACCCAAGAATATAGTGATTACTCCTACTATTCGAGTTAATGTAATCACCTCATTAAAAAAGTAGTATGAACCGAAAAGTATCCCGACATAATTTAAACTAGTCAAAGGATAAGCAATACTCAATTTTACAGATCGCAGAGCCAATATCCAATTGACTATTCCTAAACAGTAGACAGTAATAGCTAATGATAGTTTCTGAAGAAACTCCCAATCCAATACTTCCTCATTTGTATGAATCATGGCATTTTTCATCAGTAATTGTCCACAGATACTAAATAAAATACTTACAAATAAAATAATATAAGGGATTATTTTAAAGTTTGAACTTTTTTGCGACATGGATTTCATCGTACTTTGCCTTAATTAAGATAGTAGGTATGAACTAGCTAGTAAAAAACCAGTTGTTTTGAACGTTTCATATCTCGGCAAAACCTTCTCTACAATTTGACTTCCACTTCAGTAGATAGATAACAAAATGAGGTTGAAGTGACTGGATATAAAAATGATCGTTGAAAGTCATGCCCTAAAGTTAAAAACTAAATACTATATAGTTTCCAGCACTATATAATTTCCAAGATGGTTGCTCTATCATGGCAGCGTTCGATATGATTCAAAGTAAAGCACGCTTAATTGTTTTACTGAATTATGCTCCCAAGCAAACCAGTTTATTGCTTGGCAATTGGCACAATCAATTTAAAGTTTGCCCAACTGTGAATTACAGATATTTTCTGTGCTACATTTTTAGCGCGATCGCGATAATCTAGTAGTAGATGCAGACATAGGGAAGGTTGAGAACTTTGTCACAAATTCTCTCTATATACACAAAGTTTGCAATGTGCGTAGGTGTAGTCCATCGTAGACATCGCTGATGCTGAACTCTGATTCCACCTATATATTCAACAGATGCACCTAAATCAAAATGGATTGACAGAATTTTGGATTAACTGATTTATTAACTTCTATCAGTTGTATCCTGCTGTAGAAATTTTTTGAAGATACTATGTGATCTTCTCAAGCTATAAAACCTAGCTGGATTGAGAAATATTCTCTATTTGCTCCAGGAAAGTTGATTAATGTACTGACATATCATAAAACTTCTCCCGGCTCACAGACATATCTGTAATCTCAGCTAGCAATTAAGCCGATTTATAAAAGTAAAGGTTTTTACTCAAATTGAGTATGTATACGTGCTCTTTTTGGGCATGGGAACACAAGAAGTAATACAAGTCTGACTGCCTGCGTAAATTATAGAGAGGAGATAAATCAATCTATAGTAATACGCTTTACAGGTTTATGCGGAATTTTACTGAATGTCCAAATGGAGCCTTTTTAACAAAACAACCAATTCAAACTAGGGTTGGCTAATCAACTTGAAGTTGACGTTGCTTGCATTAAAAACTTGAGATACTTTTACACCATTTAGTATTAGGTTTGCTTGATTTTTCCTTGTAATTTTAAATAGGCTTTTTTCTCCAAATTTATTGTTACATGCAGTTACTTACTAGAATACCACGAGAAAGGTATGTTGCAAATTTATCGCTATACTTTATCAAAAATTTATCTAATGACAAATACACTTAAACAAAAACTTCATAAAATAAAAATCCTCTTTTATTATGAATTTCTGTCTGGGAAATTTGTATATTTATGAAGTAACTTCTGGGTATTAAACTTGTAGAGGTAAAGAGTTAGTATTAGACTCGATAAATGCAAAGCTAAGAGTTGACCCAAGAAAATTGAAACTTGAACAACACTACTTGCGCTGATAATATCACACAATGTTACACTAAATTTCAGCCAGAATTTTTAGATGACTATTGAGAGTTTAAATTGTTTTTATCTATCCACAAAAATTTTCATCTAAATTCACATATCTCAGACAGAGTTAGTAGTCCGCCAATTTTCTTTGGCTGGGTAGAGGTTTTTCTATTGTTTGAACTCATTATCCTCACAAAAGTCTGTTGGTAATAATGATTAACAATCTAAACTGAGTCTGCCAAGGTGCTAATGCTATAGTTAAAATCAAGCTAATAGCTGCAAATTAGGGAATTTCATTAGTACTCTTATTGAACAAGCAGGCAGTAGTTAAGACAGTAAATAGTGGTATCAAAAAAAAACGACGCTAGGTTTCCTTGGCTGGATAGAGGTTTCTCTAAGTTGTTTTCCTATTGTTTGGACTCATTATCCTGTAAAAATCTGTTGGTAATGACGAAGACAATGATTAATAATCCAAACTGAATCTGCCAAGGTGCTAATACTAAACTTAAGATCAAGCTAATCGCTGTAAATACACCTGCAAGATATGCAATTTCATCATTACTCTTTTTGAATAAGTAGCCAGTAGCTAAAGCAGTACATAGTGGTATCAAAAGAAACAAGAGCATTTTACTAACCTCTGAACTATAAGGTTGTAGTGTTTTTAAAGCAGTTTTCATGTATTTGAACCACATCTGTTGTAGGGGCGCAAGGGCTTGCGCCCCTACCGCATGGTTTATTTACCTGAAAATAGCTGTAAAACAAATTTTTTGGAAGTGTGGTTGATTTTACATCTAATAAGGTTTTGCTTACAACAGTCGAGCGAAATAAATATTGAAATAAATATTATAGAGAATCAAGATTACGCAAGGTTGTATTTTACGCCAATTGGAATAATTATTGTGACAAATGAAGCGCCTAAAAGCTTGACAACTCTTTTTTTATAGTTAATGGTGTACGTAGCAAGCTTTAAAAGTACGTATGAGACGTTACGTAAAATCGTATAGTGTTTAAGAACAGACAATTCCTTCCGGTGATGCTACTTTTGCCGTTCTCCCGACTCAGCATAGCTGCGCTATGCTATGCAAACTCTTATTCATCTACGCAGATTGAAAGGGTTTAAAACTTGCGTAGGAGGGTTTTGTCTATTTCGCCAATTGCACTCCTGTGAGCAATCATCTGGTAAATTAGCTTAAAATTTTGGCCTTGCGGCAAGATAAGGATCTAGCATATTACCTTTAGAAGTAGCATTTTCATTTTAGACACCTAATGCTGAACATTCCTCAAATACTGGCAACTGAAATAAACCTCAAATCCCATCAGGTGCAAAACGCGCTGGAACTTTTGGCAGAGGGTGCAACAATTCCCTTTATTGCACGTTACCGCAAAGAACGCACTGATGAGATGAATGAAGTGCAACTACGGGAACTGGCCGATCGCTATACTTATTTAACAGAACTGGAAGAACGCAAATCGGTGATTTTAAGTGCGATCGCCCAACAAGGTAAACTCACAGATGAACTCAAAGCCAAAATCTCATCCTGCTTACAAAAAACTGAACTTGAGGATTTATACTTACCCTATCGACCAAAGCGACGCACCCGCGCCACCATCGCCAGAGAAAAAGGACTCGAACCACTGGCGGAATTTATCAAGTCACTAAATGTAAATGTCAAAAATGCTGCAACGGTTTCCCTGGAGGAAGAAGCGGCTAAGTATATTTCGGAAACGAAGGGAGTAAAAACAACAGAAGAAGCGCTCAAAGGTGCTGCTGACATTTTAGCAGAAGAAGTAGCTGAAAAAGCTGAGTCACGCGCATATATCCGCGACTATCTTTTAGAAGAAGGGGTATTTGTCTCTCGCATCAAAGATGATTATCCCGAAGGTACAACCAAATTTGAGATGTACCGTAACTATCAAATTAGGGTAAAAAATATTGCACCACACAATATGCTGGCGTTGTGTCGGGGTGAAACTGAGAAAGTATTAAGCTTTGAAATTGCTTTTGATGAGGATACGGTACTTTACTATCTTGAGTCGAAAGAAATCAAAACCAAAGTACGGACAATTCGGGATTTTTATCAGGCGATGTTGAAAGATGCATTCAATCGTTTGATGAAAGTCTCTCTAATGGGAGAGGTAATTTCTGAGAATAAAGTCTATGCAGATATGGAATCAATCAAGACATTTGAAACTAATCTGCGAGAGTTGCTGCTGTCTGCACCAGCAGGAATGAAACCAACCTTGGCGATAGACCCTGGATTTAGAACTGGGTGTAAAGTTGCTGTCCTCGACCAAACGGGGAAATTTTTGGAATACCAAGCGGTTTTTCCTCACCAAGCTGCTGAACAACGCGCTAAAGCTGCACAAACTGTCAAAAATCTGATTGAAAAATACAAAATTGAGTTAATCGCCATCGGTAACGGTACAGCGTCCCGCGAGACAGAGGAATTTGTCACGCAAGTATTACAAAATATAGAACGCAAACCAGTTAAGGTGATGGTAAATGAGTCTGGTGCATCTATATATTCTGCTAGTATTGTGGCGCTAGAAGAGTTTCCTGATTTAGATGTTACCGTGCGCGGTGCAATTAGCATCGGCCGCCGTTTGCAAGACCCTCTAGCAGAACTTGTGAAAATCGATCCCAAATCTATTGGTGTGGGACAATATCAGCACGATGTCGATCAGAAGTTGCTGAAAAAGAAATTGGATGAGACTGTAGAAAGCTGCGTTAACTACGTCGGCGTAGACTTGAACACCGCCTCCAAAGAACTTCTAACTTCCGTCTCTGGGATTACGGCAACAGTTGCCAATAATATTGTCGCCTATCGCAACCAGAATGGAGCCTTTAAAAATCGCCGACAACTGTTGAAAGTTCCGAAACTGGGGCCGAAGGCTTTTGAACAAGCGGCGGGTTTTCTGCGGATTCGCGGCGGTGATAACCCTTTGGATAATACAGCAGTGCATCCAGAGAGTTATTCTGTAGTAGAAGCGATCGCATCTGATCTAAATGTGCCATTAAAGCAGGTAATACAAATTGCCGAAAAACTCAAAAAGACCAACGTGAAGAAATACGTTACCGATAGCGTCGGCGAACCCACACTGCGCGACATTCTCAGCGAACTGGAAAAACCAGGTAGAGATCCTCGTGCTGAATTTAAGTATGCCACCTTCAAAGAAGGGATTAAAGAAATCAGTGACTTAAAGGTAGGAATGGAACTAGAAGGAATTGTGACGAATGTCGCCAACTTTGGCGCGTTTGTCGATATTGGCGTACATCAAGATGGCTTAGTGCATATATCCCAACTTGCTGATAGATTTGTAGACGATCCCAACAAAATTGTCAAAGTTGGACAAGTAGTCAAAGTGCAGGTGTTAGAAATCAACGAGAAACTCAAGCGGATTAGTTTATCGATGAAAGCAGTTAAACAATAATTAGAAACAGCAGATGGCAGTTTATCAAGTTCGATTTATCAATCCTACACTTGGATTAGATCGCACCATTCCAGTACCAGACGATCAATATATTCTAGATATGGCGGAAGATGCTGGTATCCGCCTACCATCTGGGTGTAAACAAGGCGAATGTTCTGCGTGTATTGCTAAACTTATTAGTGGTGAAGTCGATCAAAGTGAGCAAAAATTCCTGCGTCCAAATGAAATACAGGCTGGTTATGTTGTTACTTGTGTAACTTACCCTTTGTCTGATTGCACTTTAAAAACCCATCAAGAACAAGTCTTATATAAATCAGCCCTTTATTATAAGCCTGAGTCGGGAAAATCTGAGTGATTTTTGGCTTGTAACATTAAATTAATCTTAAATTTTCAGGGTGTGTTAAATTTGTTTAACGCACCCTTCAAAAGATTGCAATACGTTAGATATATTCATAAATTAATATGCATTATCTAGAACTCTTGTAGAGAGTTAAGCTGCTACGTCTCTACTCCTATGTCTAATGTATAGGCGTACAGATGTGCGCCCATAAAATGTATTTAAAACCGCTATAGTTTTATCAATGATAGACCTAATGGTAGAAAGAAATTCTATCTTGCAAGGGAGGTGAAACCCTAGCAGATAGTCAAAGATGATATAAGAAGTCGCAAAAAAAATCTCTAGTTATTTAGGTAAAAACAATGTTGACTCCATTTTTAACCGCGCTAGCTACAGCTTTGAGCCTGTTGATTGTTGATTTAGTTGTTCCAGGCGTTAATATTGCTAATTTCCCCGCAGCTTTGATTGCTGCTTTAGTAATTGGTCTAATTAACGGTTCAGTTAAACCAGCTCTGTCTGCTCTTTCCCTACCACTTAACTTTCTCTCATTTGGAGCATTTTCGCTTGTTGTCAACGGTTTGTGTTTTTGGTTAGCAGCAGTGCTAGTTCCTGGGTTCGCAGTTCGTGGAATTATTGGTTTCCTGCTTGGTCCAGTAATTTTAACTTTTGCTAACACCTTTATTAACAACTACTTTGTTGAAAGAAACCTTTTAACCAGCAGTGGTGATGTAAAGAATCAAGCTGAATTACCTTCTTCTAGATAAGTTAGAACCAGTAGAAACAGAAGTTGAATCACGTTTCTCGCCTACATAAAATCTCCGAAGGTGGATTTCCTAATTCGGCATCTCAAATGTAATTAAACAAAATCACAAAGTTGTAACATCATGAAACTAGTTCGTTTTCTTTTAGGTTTGTTAGTTCCTCCTTTAGGCGTTTTCTTGACAGTTGGCGTTGGCCCGACTTTATTTATTAACATTTTGCTCACAGTTTTAGGTTGGCTTCCCGGTAGTATTCATGCAATTTGGGTCATTGCCAAACATGATGAACAACTGAATAGAGAGGGGCGTATTTACTAATACGCAAGATTAATTTTAGGGGCTTACAATTAATTAAGTATGGTGCGTTAGGTTTTTCACCTAACGCACCACTTTTTATATATGAAAACTGCCCATTGTGAAAGGCGCATATTTCCAGATAATTTGTCAAAAAAAATAGTTCTGAAAAGCGCCTAATACCAAGTTGAGAAACTTAGTCTTATTTATCAAGCTCGTTACTGGAATGACTTTGAGTAAATAATACGAACAAAGACAACTTGGTATATATGAATGCACCTCTATATAAAGATAGTGCGTTAAGCTAAAGCTTAACGCACCCTACTTAAAATTTACTGAGCTAAATCAACATTAAAACAGTCTATTTATGAATAGTATCCCGCTCTTTATTAGCAGGTTCCTTATCTTTGAATAAGTCAGCCGCCGTTAAGAGTAACTCTCTTAAGGTTTGTTTGATTTGGCGCTCTTTTCTTGCTAGAGATGTTCCAGCTTCACCCAGTTTATCTTCTAGTTGCGATCGCTTCTGTTCTACCTGTACAGCCATAGATTCTGCTTGAGGACGAGCTTTATCGTACCAGTGTTTAGCCTCGTCTAGATAATCTTGAACTTCCATATTCCGCCCGCCATAGCGTGCAGCCATATTAGCTCGAACAATGGCTAGCTGCGCTTGCAGTTGCGCGTAACGTTTCTTTAGCAATCCTACTTCTTCACTATCTTTAATAGCATTGACAGCAGAATCAATGGCAGTTTTGGTACTCGCAGGTTTTTCCTTACCCGTCTCTTCAATTTCTGCCAAAATTACATCAACCTCTTGTTGGAGTTGTTCTTCTTCACCATCAAGTTGAGCTTGTAGCTTTTTTATATCTGTTTGAGTTTGAGCAATGCTTTCGTGTCTTTTGCTATTAATTCCTTCCAGCGCTCCTTCAATCGAAGCTGTCACTTCATCTTTGAGTTCACCACCTTTTTCTTGGAAGTTTTCAATTACAGCCGAAACTGCATCTTTCACAATGCTACGAACTTCACTAGAACCTTGTTTAAACTCAGAAGCTACTTGAGAAACTGCGGATTTCACAATTTCTCGAATCCGCTCAGTTCTTAATTGTCCAGTTTCTTTAGCTTGTTGCAGGTCTGCTTGAATTTGTTGTTTGATATTGTTAGACATTTTCAACTCGTAGAATTTAACTAAATTGGATAAAATTTTCTAGACATGTTTCCATATCAACATTATGGCGTAGCCTAATAAGGCTCGGCACTTCCTTTAGATAGAAAATTATAGCCCCAAAGAGGTGATGTGTAAGATGTTGCCCATTTATGAGATGATGAATATTTAGTGGTAGTAATTGGGAGTAAAATATGTGGCAAGTAAATATTACTTGTTCGGATGATGCCTGGAAACTCTATGGTGTTGATTTTAAAGCGATCGCAGATAAATATCAAGGTGAATTAATTAGTTCCAAAAAAATGCCAGATGGTACGCGCATCATGTCTTATAAAATTGAGGATGTTAGTGATGCAGAAGCTTTCCAAGAAGATTGTGCAAATTTTGCCGGATTTACAACTGACTTTGAATCCCTCTAGTATTGGTTCTGATACTTATGCCTGTAACTAGTATGTCCAAATCTGGAGAAGTTAATTGAAAAAACTACTTACATTAGTATTAGTAACGTTTTTGTTATTAATCAGTACTTTTACTTTACCTGCTAGTGCAGCAGACACAGTTAACGGCGAACAAATATTTAGTGTTCATTGTGCTGGTTGTCATATCAATGGTAGCAACATAATTCGGCGAGGTAAAAATCTCAAAAAGCCAGCCCTGAAAAAGTATGGTATGGATTCAATAGAGGCAGTTACATCTATAGTAACCAATGGTAAAAATAATATGCCAGCCTACAAAGAACGCCTCAGCGAACAGCAAATTCAAGACGTTGCTGCTTACGTTCTTGAACAAGCTGAAAAAGGCTGGCGTTAGAAAGTCTAGGAGTTAGGAGTTAGGAGTTAAGACTTTAGCAGTTATTAACTCTAGCAGTCCGAAATCATTCATAATAAAGTAGAAAAGTTAAAAAGGCTGTAAAAACCCCCTTGTCAACTCACTAATTGTTAACTCTTCTCACTCCTCACTCTTAAACTTGAAAATGAACTTACCCGCAGCTAGTCGTCTCCAATTCACTCCTGATTTAAACATCTGCCGCATCTTAAATGGTATGTGGCAAGTATCCGGCGCACACGGAAGGATAAATCCTCAAGCCGCTATTGAGACTATGTTCAAATATGTAGATGCTGGCTTTACCACTTGGGATTTAGCAGACCATTATGGCCCCGCAGAAGACTTTATTGGTGAGTTTCGCTGTCAACTAATTGATACTCGTGGAAAAGATGCTTTATCTCAAGTACAAGCCTTTACAAAATGGGTGCCTCGTCCAGGCAAAATGACGAAAAAACTCGTCGAGGAAAATATTAATATTTCTTTGAGAAGGATGAATGTACAATCGTTAGATTTGATGCAATTCCACTGGTGGGAATATCAGGATAAAAATTACCTGGATGCCCTCAAATATATGGCAGAACTTCAGACTGAGGGTAAAATTAAGCATCTAGGTTTAACTAATTTTGACACGGAAAACTTGAAGATTATTACTGAAGCAGGTATCAAAATTGTTTCTAACCAAGTGCAATTTTCCCTTATTGATCGCCGTCCTGAAGTTAATATGGTGGAGTTTTGTCAACAGCATGATATAAAGCTTTTTACTTACGGTACGCTTTGCGGCGGTTTGTTATCAGAAAACTATTTAGGTAAACCGGAACCGCGAGGATTTGATTTAGCTACTGCTAGTTTGAAAAAATATAAAAATATGATCGATGCTTGGGGTGGTTGGCAATTATTTCAAGAGTTGCTGGCTATCCTTAAAGAAATTGCTAATAAGTATGGGGTAAGCATTTCTAACGTAGCAGTGCGTTACATTTTAGATCAGCCAACAGTGGGCGGTGTGATAGTTGGTGCCAGACTTGGGGTATCTGAACATATAGAAGATAACGCCAAAGTATTTAGTTTTAGTTTAGATGCAGACGATCGCGATCGCATCAATGCAGTATCTCGCCAATCACGCGATTTGTACCAGCTAATCGGCGATTGTGGCGACGAATATCGGCGATAAAACTTTTGAACTGCTCAACAAAGAGATAGCTTATACTCTATCACCTAGTTATGACAGCAACTTTATCAATAGCTGGATGCTAAAGAAGGATGAGTTGCTTTTTTACTTTAAATGTGAAATAATCAATACGTTTTTATTATACAGTTAGTTGCATGGCTATCTACGCTAACAATATTGATTATTTCACTAGAGGTACTTCTGGTGATGACAATATTTATGGAACTGATTTTAGTAATTATATTTATGGGTATGACGGGAATGATGTTATTTTCGGTCTTGGTGGGATTTACGATGACATCATAGCTGGTAATGGCAATGACGTAGTTTTCGGCGGTTCTGGATCTGACATAATTGTTGGTGGTAACGGTAATGACTTCCTTTTCGGTAGTAATGACGATGATACACTTTTCGGTAATGGCAATAGTCGTGTCATTGGACAAGATAATGATTACTTAAGTGGTGGCACTGGTAATGATGTGCTTTGGGCTGATTATGGCGAAGATACGCTATCAGGCGATTTAGGTGCTGACCGATTTCGCTTACCTTCTTTGTTTAATGGCATTGACATTATTACAGACTTCAATCGACTTGAAGGTGACAAAATTGAAATTTCAATTATTTCAAGTGCGCGTTCTATTAGTGATTTTAGCTACAACAAAAACACTGGCGCTTTGTCTTTATTTGGAACTCAAATAGCTACTCTTGAAAATAAGCCTACTGACTTCTCAACTAATGTTGATATGCAATTTTCCGTACCCTAATCATTTGGAATTTGTAATAAATTTCATCTGATATCTTCTCCTAGTCAGAAAGATTCTTCACGCATACACTCTGTCGTAAAAGCAAATACTGCTCTTAATGCTTCTGAGGTCAAGATGGGATAGTTTACTAGCACCTGTTGTTCTGTCCATCCCGCAGCAAACAAACCTAATAAGAACTCTACAGATAAACGAGTTCCTTTTACAGTCGGCTTACCCAGCAGAATTTTGGGGTCTGAATGAATGTACTGTCGCCAGTCCATAGTTTGTACTCCGACAAAGCTACAGCTATTGTTGCACAGTATGATTTTTGTTGGCTTAGTGAGGTTGAGATGCGATCGCGTTAATCTTAAATTAATTAGCCTCAAGATTCATTCACGAAGCTCAAAGGTTCACTCGCAAAGCTCAGAGGTTCATTCGCGTAACGCACTCTCCGAAAGTCACTCAATTGAAAGTTGACAGAGTACTAGTCTAATTCATACATTTGCTTATGCTTGGCTAAAAGCTCTTGATATTTCTCATTTGTCTTTGCTTCTATCCACTTGGCTTTAAATATTGCTGCTGATTCCGCTTTCACTGGGTCTACTTCATAAGGAAGAATCTCTTTTTTGTCACCTGAATCTTCCGAATTTTGTTTATACTTCCTGCCGCTTTTATGATTAGCATAACGGCGAGAGCGAGTATAACCCATTTGGATAAACTTCCTTGCCATATCTGCACCAACAAAATCATTTTTCTCTAAATAATCAAGAAAAATCTCGTAGATTTTTTCACTCGACTCTCTAGCAATATCTGGAGTTTTGAACCGCCAGTAAGGAAGAATTTCTGATTTGTATGGTTCAATCAAAAGTACACCCTGCTCACCCTTGCCAACACGATAGAGTTCAGGATGTTGGCGAAAATCAATATTTTTAAAGTCTAAAGAATAATCAAAAGCCATGATAAATTTTTATTAGCAATAGTAAACTTTAAAAACAAGTTCAACTTCTATCTGAGTATTGAGATTTTATTAATTATGCTATCTAGCACCCAATCCCTGAACAGTGTTATTGCGCCAGGAAGTCTGCGTAGAGTACATCACATTGCCCTCAACGTCAAGGATATGCAAGCCTCGCGCTATTTTTATGGCACAATCCTGGGTTTGCACGAACTTACAGGCGACGAAGTACCCGCAACCCTAGTGGAACTAGTCGCATCTGGGAAAGTAGCCAACTTCATCACCCCCGATGGTACAATTCTAGATTTATTTGGGGAACCAGAATTATCACCACCAGATCCCAATCCAGAAAAGACCTTCACCAGGGCTTACCATCTAGCCTTTGACATCGATCCGCAGTTATTCGATCGCGCAGTGACAGTGATCGGAGAGAATAAAATAGCGATCGCACATGGCCCAGTCACTCGTCCTACTGGTAGAGGAGTGTATTTTTACGATCCAGATGGCTTTATGATTGAAATTCGTTGCGATCCAGATGTCCACTAAATAATTATTTGTCAGTAAAAAAGGGAAATACTTCTATGACAGCACTGACATTAAACCTGAATTTAATTCTGAATATCCACACAAGTATAACCCACCTTTGTGAGTTTAAAAACCTCAATCTTTTCTTATGTATAGCTGTGAATGACCTTTGCCCTGGCTCTTAAAAAACACTACTTAATTTACTATGACCGCTAAACTCACGCAAATATTTAAAGTAATTGAAGACACAATCACAAAACCACCAATTCCACACGAGCCATACAAGCAATCATTGAAAGCCTGGGCAATATATTGTTTGCGAGATAAAGGTTTTATAGTTGTTTATGCTCAAAATGCCGACTTTGCTATTGAAAGAAAAGGCGAAGAAAAGCTATATTTCAAAGTTTCAAACAGCCCTGAAGATTTAGATAATTCTCTTAACTGGATTGTTTGGGATAGTGCAACCAAAAGCGCCAGTCTGATAATTCGTAATTCATTATGAATTAATTTGACTATCTTGTTTACACAGATAATTGCTGCACAAATATTTGATGTTCTGGTGAATTTAATCCCAATTGTAATACAGCTAAGACTTGCTGCATATTGCCAGTAAGTAAATTTGACATTGACAACCACAAACCAGGAAATACTTGACTTTTGATAATTCCATCTACATCCACTTCTAAAGAGACATATTCCCCTTGTTGTAGGCTAAACCAATCTAATTTGTTTTCAAATATTTGCCAAACAATATATTCTTTTACGCCATTACGACCATAAACTTTTTTCTTGTCATGTAAATCAATAGCAACACTGCTAGCTGCTATCTCTATTACAAGTTCTGGCGCACCTTCAATATAATCATCACCACTCAAACGAGATTGTCCTTGAGATGTTGGTGTGATTAATAGTACTCCATCTGGTTGCGGTTCATTGTCTCGATCTAAGCGGACTGTTGGCTCAATTCCCAATCTCACACCAGGAGTTGATGCTTCATAAACTCCCAACCAAGTGATTGTATGACCATGTGGTTCAGCATGACTTTCAAAGCGTAATGGGGATGCCAAGTATACAACTCCTTCAATTAATTCTGCCTTTTGATGACGGGGCATTGCTTGATAGCGTCGCTCAAATTCGTAGCAAGTAAGGCGATCGCCATTTTCTAAATGAGGAATTCGCTGCTTGAGTGATGGGTTGACCATGATTTTCTGCTCTGGCAAGGAGTCTTACTTTATTATGGCTTGGTATATATTTTTATTCATAATAAACTGAAAATAGTTTTTATGCATTTAACTTAAATTAACCACAAAAATTTTCGTAATTCGTAATTTGTAATTCGTAATTAAAAGAATCTACACATGACTACTAATCTAGAAATTGACGAAAACTTAATTAAGGAAGCTCTCGAACTTGGTGGTCATCCAACTAAAAATGCCGTTGTTGAAGAGGCATTACGAGAGTATATTTATTATATGATTCCGAAATCACCAGAAAATAATGGCACATCATAAAGTTTAAATATCTGGTCTATAGAAATCAGCGTTAAACCTTCTACTAAAGCTTGAGAAATTAGCATTCGGTCAAACGGATCTTTATGATGTAGAGGTAAAGTATTTAAATTTAGAACATGGGCAGGGATAACTGACAAAAAAGAGATCCCATTTTTACTTTGGCTGTCGTAGATGTCTTCTAACGATTGACTAAGCGTGAGCTTCCCTAGCTGACTCTTAATTTGTATTTCCCACAAACTAACAACACTGACATCTAGTTTTGTGTCCGTTCGTTGTAGCAAACTTAAAATATTTGGTGATAACTTCTCAGGCTCACTGTCCCACCAAATAAAAATATGAGTATCTAATAAAACCTTCATAAACCCCAAAAAGAATCTGGTAAAGGATGATCAAAATCATCACTCATTACCATAGAGCCACGATTTAAACCCGCTTTGGGAACTACAGGCTGTTCTTGGGGTTGAGACAAAGGCAAAACCCTTGCCCAAGGCACACCCTGCCGAGTTAGCGTCACTTCAACATGATTTTGGATATCTGATAATAAATCAGCTAAATTATCCGATAAGTCAGCAATATCGAAAGTTTTTAATGACATTTTTATTTATGCCCTACTTATTACCAGCATTATAATAGGAGTCCTAAATCAATTGCTCACAGCAAAAACTTGGCTAGATGAGTTTGAGCAGGGTGAAGGAATTCCTGCCGAGCTTGCCTTGGCAACCCTACAACACAAACTTGGCATTCCGCCTCGCCCATGAGTTACCAGGTTCTCATTCAACCCACTGCTTTTCAAGAAATCGAAACATCCTATCGTTGGATGTGCGACAAAGAGAGTGCTAAAGTAGCCAACAACTGGTATTACGAACTTCAAGACGCGATCGCTTCGCTTCAAGAATTTCCTAATCGCTGTAGCATAGCACCAGAAGCACCAGTGATTGGTCGTGAAATTCGGCAACTCTGGGTTGGAAAACGAAGAAAATATCGAGTGCGTGTTTGTCGTTGAAGAAAATGTTGTAGCAATTCTTCATGTTCGCCACACTCGCCAATCTTATCTAGGTGAAGAATCTGAGTAATTTTTGTCAAATTCCCGTAATTCCGCTTCAGTTAATTGCTGATAATTTAAATTACTCATTATATGATTTCCTCTTTGTTACTCAAAATTTCTACTTGAATTGTTTGACCGATTAGCATTACTATTCTTTGCGATCGCGTGTTGTACCTAGAGCCAATCTCAAACATATTACCCACATTCACATAAGCCAAGACGCCAGGAAAAGATTAGCAACAGAGATTGTTCTGCCAGTCTAACGTAGTAGGATTGTTCAAGTGAAAGGTAAGCCTTGCGGGACGAGTAGCCATCGATCGCTTCTTGCACCCTAAAATAAGAGCAAAAGACGATTCCTAAAACAAGCACACTCCATGCGTATTTCTCTAAATTGGCTGCGCGAACTAGTAGAGATAAAACTTAGTCCAGAAGAATTAGCCGAAACCCTGACAATGGCAGGGTTTGAGGTTGAAGAGATTGAAGACCGCCGCACTTGGGCAAATGGCGTGGTGATTGGGAAAGTGCTTGAGCGTCAACCCCATCCCAACGCCGATAAATTGAGTGTTTGCCAAGTGGATATCGGTACTGGTGAAACTTTAAATATTGTCTGTGGCGCTGCCAATGTGAAGGCAGATATCTATGTCCCAGTGGCAACCACAGGTACTTACTTACCCAAAATTGATTTAAAAATCAAACCTGCAAAACTGCGTGGTGTCCCATCTCAGGGCATGATTTGTTCTTTAAAGGAACTCGGTTTGCCCACCGATGTAGACGGAATTCATATTTTTACCCAGGAAAATTTACCACTGGGTAGTGATGTCCGGCCTTTATTAGGTTTAGATGATGTAATTTTAGACCTGACTGCAACTGCCAATCGCGCTGATGCTCTAAGTATGGTAGGCGTAGCCAGAGAAGTAGCAGCTTTAACTGGTGGAAAGTTGAGCATTCTTGAACCTAGTGAAGTCTCTATTCCCAAAAAAGCCGGAAATTTAGCTTTAAAAATTGCCGATACTCAAGCTTGTCCTGCATACATTGGTACGGTAATTGAACAGGTCAAAATTGCTCCATCTCCTGAATGGTTGCAACAGCGTTTGCGGGCGGCTGGGGTACGTCCCATTAGTAATGTGGTAGATATTACTAACTATGTTTTGTTGGAATGGGGACAACCACTGCACGCTTTTGATGGCGATCGCCTAAAATCTGTTGCAGGTAGCGAAAATTTAACTATCGGCGTTCGCTTCGTCAATAATGGAGAATCTCTCAAAACGTTAGATGGACAAACTCGCACCTTAGCAACCCAAAATTTGTTAATCACCGCTAACGACAAACCTGTTGCCCTGGCGGGAGTCATGGGTGGGGAAGAAACAGAAGTCCATGAAGGTACTCAAAGCCTAGTTTTAGAAGCAGCTTTATTTGATTCCGTAGCAATTCGCCGTTCTTCCCGGAGTGTTGGGTTAAGAAGTGAGGCTTCTGGCAGATACGAACGGGGAGTTAACCGGGCTGAGTTGGAAATAGCCAATCGCCGCGCCTTATCCTTAATTAGCGAATTAGCTAGTGGAATTATAGTCCAGCAAGAAATTGCCGACACCCGCCCCGATCCATCTACTTGGAGTCGTTCTATCGCCCTACGTTTAGACCGAGTTAATCAAATACTGGGGCCAATCGATTTGGGAGAGGATACAGCTGAACTGCAAAAACAAGATGTTGAGCGCATCCTGACTGCATTGGGGTGTCAGTTGACTCCTTCAGGAGAAGATACTAACCATCAACCTACATGGTCTGTTTCCGTACCACCCTATCGTTACCGCGATTTAGAGCGAGAAATTGATTTAATTGAAGAAATTGCCCGTCTCTATGGTTACAACAAATTCTGCGATACTTTACCAGAAAAAGCAGAAGCTGGTTATCTGCCTTTAGATGAGGAATTGATTCGCAAATTACGAGCTTTCCTGCGAGCTGAAGGATTAACAGAATTAATCCACTATTCTTTAGTCAAACCAGGAGAAGACAGAAATATAGTACTGTCAAACCCCTTATTTGTCGAATATTCAGCACTGCGAACCGATTTGATCTTTGGGTTAATTGATGCCTTTCAATACAATTTAGAGCAGGGTAATGGTGCCCTCAACGGTTTTGAAATCGGGCAAATTTTCTGGCAAGAAGAAGACGGTTTGCAAGAAACAGAAGCCCTGGCGGGAATTATGGGAGGGGATATTTCTGTTGGCAAATGGTCAAAAAGTGGACACGAAGAACCCATCACCTGGTTTGAAGCCAAAGGCATTTTAGAAAGTGTATTTCGGCAACTTAGCTTGCAAATCGAATTTCAACCCGATCGCCGCGACGATCGCTTACATCCAGGACGCACCGCTTCCCTGTGGATTCGGGGTAACAGACTGGGGATTTTTGGACAACTGCATCCCCAACTGCGACGAGAAAAAGGTTTACCAGATTCCGTTTATGTTTTTCAGTTGGATCTAAATGTGCTTTTAGATTCTCTCGGAGAAGATGAAATTCTCGTCTCCACATTCGGGCCTTATTCTACATATCCAGCTAGCGATCGCGACATCGCCTTTTTCGCACCCGTGAAAATTTCAGTTGTCGAAATTGAAAAAGTAATTACCAAAGCTGGTAAAGATTTGCTCGAATCTGTGGAATTATTTGATGAATATCGTGGTGAAAATGTCCCCGAAGGACAGCGGAGTTTAGCATTCCGCTTAATTTATCGGGCTAGCGATCGTACTCTTACTGAGGCAGAAGTCGAACCAGTACACAATAAAGTCCGCCAAGCTTTGGTGGAAAAATTTGGCGTAAACCTGAGAAGTTAGGAGTTAGGAGTTTTTTGGTCTAGTTCCCAGGTTCAACCTGGGAATACTTTACTTGAGGCTCTGCCTCAAATTCTTTTGTAAAAACTAGCCAAAAATTTTTAACTCTAGATCGGGGCATATTATGAACACGCTGGAAATAATTCAAGAAATTCAGCAGACGCAATCACAGATGTCTCTCACACTTAATAGTCCTAAATCAGTCAAACTACAGGTTAAGCAAATTTCTCTATTACAAAAGCAACTCAGAGCGATAAAAAAGGAGGTTAATGCAAATATACGTAATATTAATCAGGAAGCAAGTCAATCTGGTACAGATAGTGTTGTATCGGTTGGCTTGGACATTTTTGGTAAACACAAGTGGGCTGGAAGGTTGAGGGCAGAAACTCGACGTGCAATTGAACGAGAAAAAAAATTATCTCGTCAGCCATACATTGAAATCAAACAAGCAATTGACAATCTCATTTTAGAAGGAGATCGGCTCAAGCTCTTGGCAGAGCAATATCTTATTAGCCAACAGGAGTAACAAGTAATTATGCCTAAATATGTAGTCTGGGGAACTTACTGCGAAGACGTTCTCGAAAAACGTGTCCCTCATCGTCAAGCTCATTTAGACGGATTAGCAAAACAGAAACAATCCGGTGTGCTGATTACTATCGGCCCAACCAAGGATGTGACAAAAGTTTTTGGGATTTATGAAGCCGAAGATGAAGCCAGTGTACGCCAGTTAATTGAAAATGACCCCTACTGGAAAAATGGCATCTGGACTGAGTATTCAGTCAAAGAATGGATTCAGGCTTTTTAAATTAAGTTTGGGGCATTGGGCATTGGGCATGGGAAAATGAGCATCAACGTTGAACCTTTGAGCATCAACGTTGAACCTTTGAGCATCAACGTTGAACCTTTGAGCATCAACGTTGAACCTCTGAACATCAACGTCGAACCTCTGAACCTAAAACTTTCAGTTTTAACTCTCATCATCTTTCCCATACCTCCATGCCCAATGCCCAATACCCAATACCCAATACCCAATGCCCCATGCCCACATAATATGAAAATTTGGCAGATTGATTTTTATCGCCGTCCCTCACAAGATGCGTCTGGACAAATTTTATGGGAGTTGTTGATTTGTGACGCAACTCGCAGCTTTGAGTATGAAGCCACCTGTCTCCAGTCAACAGCAAATTCTAATTGGGTTGCTACTCAACTTGAATTCGCTGCTGGTGAAAAATTGCCAGATGTAATTCAGGTATTTCGTCCGCAGTCTCTCAGCTTAATTGAGGCGGCTGGACGCAATTTAAGTATTAATGTCGAACCTACCCGCCACACCTTGGCGTTAAAGCAGTGGTTAAAAGAAAAGCAATATCCCTTAACGCTGGATAAACCACCCCCAGCACCATTACCAGAAAACCTCTGGGGAGAACAATGGCGTTTCGCGACTCTAGCTGCTAGTGATGTAGAAACGAGATTTAGCGATCGCCCCATTCCCATTTTGCACATCCCAGAACATCTCAAACCAATCAATTTGGGTTTAGCATCAACAGTCCCTGTTCCTGGTGTAGTAATTTATGGTGGACGGCAATCAATGCGCCTAGCACGGTGGTTGCAGCAAGCCCGTCCCGTCAGCTTGAACTACATTTCTGGTGCACCAGATGGCTTAATATTAGAAGCTAGCTTGGTGGATAGATGGATTGTTGCCACATTTGAAGATCCAGAAGTTACAACAGCAGCCCAAGCATTTGAACAACGCAAACAGCAAAGCCGAGGATTGCATTTTTTGTTAGTTCAACCTGATGATTCTGGTATGACTTATAGCGGCTTTTGGTTATTGCGGGCAGAAAATTGATATTAATTGCCAAAAATATTTGTCTGCTTAATTTTTATTGGTATCTTACTCAAAGGATTTGCATGAGCGTGTGATTATGGCGTATGTGGAAAGGGGCTATTGTAGTCATGGATAACCTGAAAGTTCATTACGCCGAACGTGTAAGGGTTGCAATTGAGTCCGTCGGTGCAAAAGTCAAGTTTTTGCCCCCCGACTCTCCAGATTTATCTCCTATAGAATTATGTTGGTCAAAACTGAAGCAATTTCTCCGTTCCTGTGAAGCACGCACACTGGAATCACGATGGCCTTGCAATGGCTGTTGCTGTCAATTACATTACCGAAGATGATGCCTACGAGAAGGTTCAATCACTGTGGTTTATTTACCTGAAAATTGCTGTAATTCGGTATTTTCCGCCACACAAAAGCTTACATTAGAGACTTGATAAATATTATTTTTACAATTTTTATTTAGATATCGGGTTTTATTGGGTAATGTCTATATATCTTTAAAAAAGAAAGTAGTATTCTTAGAGATTTTTGTTTTATTAAAGTTACGAATAAAAAGTAGTTAATTTCATGAACTTTTTTGTAGAGGCAATTCATGAATTGCCTCTATAATCATCACTAATACAGATATTGGTACGCTTAACCTACTTTTACAAAAATTATTTCTTAGCAATTATCCACACTGCATGAATAATCCCAGGAATATAACCAAACAGTGTTAAAAGTATATTAATCCAAAAGTCTATACCAAAACCTACTTGTAAAAAAACTCCCAAAGGCGGCAGGAAAATGGCACACAGAATCCGAACTAAATCCATTTAAACCTCCTGTTCATCTCAGAATAAGACAGCTTGGTGGCAAACTAATTTACCACTATTCAAGCATATTTGTACCTCTCAAAGATAACATTTCCTCACTTCATCTAGATAACGGTTAAGATACGGTAAACCGCACTCAAGATTAGCCACCGCTAATTTTGGCTTTGTAACCTAGCTTGGTCAAAATCTCGACAATTTTCTGTTTGTGTTCGCCCTGAATTTCAATTTCGTTGTCTTTAAGTGTCCCACCTGTCCCACACTGGGTTTTCAACTGCTTCACCAAATCTGCTAAGGTTTCCGGTTTCGCTTGAAAACCGCTAACGACTGTGACAGTTTTGCCTTTGCGTCCTTTGCGGGAAGCTTGTACTTTCAGATTTTGTTGTTGTGGGGGCAATTCTGGAATTGGTCTTTCTGTGGCGGCGGAGTTATCGTTGCCAAATTCGCGGTAGACAAAGCTTTTGTTAGAAGATTGAGAATTGGAAGAAGCCATAAAATGAATGTTTAAGAAAATTGAAAATGGTTGAACTGATTGAGGAAAATGGCTTGTCTCTGTCTCTAATTAAACCTAATATCACCTAAACCATCTCAAACTCTAATTGATGACTCTTGAGAAAATCATGGGTGAAATGATCCACCATATTTGTATCAGCTAGTTCCAAATTATAAAAATCCACAGCTTCATGGTCAAAGTGGGGCCCAGCGTGCCAAGTACCCTCATGTAGCTTGATAAAACAATTCCCCGGAATGCGGAAAGCAGCAATCTCTTCTAATGCTGGTTCATTCACATCATTATGAGGAGGACAAACTGCAATTAACCAATCCTTCCCTGACAAAGAACCCAGACATTGAGTGCATTGCAGATGGCGAGTAATTTTATGGAACTTTCGCCCTCTCTTGTCCAACCGCATAATATAAAATCGTGGAATCCCGTTTTGCAGGTTTAACTGGGCATCTTCACCATCGTAAGTTTTGCCATCAAAACTTGCAAAAATCACTTGTCCATAACGCCGAAAGTTTTCAGAAGTCACCCATTGTGCTTGCAATTGTTGCACTGTCTTTGATGTGCTCATATCAAATCTTTAAGAGAGATTCTTTAGGTTTATTTTCCCCCAGAATGACTGAATTTTATACAGCCATTATAGTGATTTCCTAAGTTTCAATGTCTGAAATTATAAAAAAATAACCTTAGCTAGCTAGATAACTACGTACTTGTTCCTTTTGGCGTCGGAGGAGACTGAGAGCTTTTTGTTCTATCTGACGCACCCGTTCTCGACTAATACCCATGCGATCGCCAATCTGTGCTAAAGAAAGTTCATACCCATCCGTTAGACCAAAGCGCAGGGTTAATATTTCTCGCTGCTGGGGAGACAGCTTTGCCAATAAGTCTTGTAAGTCTTGATGGAGAGATTCTTCAACGGCATAATCTTCGGGGGAAGGGCCATCATCCTCCAATATGTCCTGCAATTCTGTATCTTGTTGTTCACCAACTCGTGCCTCTAGAGAGAAGGGTTGACGGGCTAAGTACAAACACTCTCGAACTTGGCTAGGTGTCAAAGATAAGGCAGTGGCAATTTCAGCAGTAGTAGGAACGCGACCCAACTGTTGAGATAATTCTCGCTGCACCCGTTTAATTTTGTTCAGTTTCTCAAAGACGTGGATAGGTAAACGAATTGTACGTCCTTGTTGAGCGATCGCCCGTGTAATTCCTTGACGAATCCACCAGTAAGCATAAGTAGAAAACTTGTAACCAAGAGCGGGATCAAATTTATCCACCCCTCGTTCTAAACCTAAAGTACCTTCTTGAATTAAATCCATAAATTCTAGGTTCCGGTGCTGGTATTTCTTGGCCACAGCTACCACTAACCGGAGATTAGCCTGAATCATTTTCTGCTTGGACTGCTGTCCTAAATTTAGCTGTTGCTCTAGCACCTCTAAACTTAACTCCACCCGATCTGCCCATTCTTGCAGCGTGGGTTCGTGGTTTAATTTCACAGCCAATTCTTCCTTAGCAGCTAATAAATTCATCATCTGCTGCACTTGTTGGGCAAAAATAACCTCTTGTTCGCGAGTCAACAAATCTACACGCCCGATCTCTTGCAGATAACTACGCACAATATCATCTGTAGCTCGAGGCTTTTTATCTGCGGCTAAACTTTTTTTCTTCGTTTTTTGAACTTCGGTATGTGGAGATGTTAAGTTGCTCATGGTTATTTGCTCCTCTGTAACCTCATCAATTTATTGGTATCAAGTCTAGATATTCAGACCCACAGCCATTTCACACTGCTAATCAATAGATATCTTGCAAAACTGCTTAATAACTCATCCCTTAATCTCCTTCCCGCTTGCGAGGAGGGGATACAAAGCTACGCTTTGGCGGGGTGGGGTTCTTAGATTTGTAATTTATGCAAGGGTCTAATCGAATTTGCAACACTGATGAATTCTGATCTATGATACATTACAAGTTAATTGTTGGAGATAATAAACCCAAAATCAACCCACCCCTTAATAATAACATCATCAATAGTCACAAATCAATTATCTAAAGTATCATTCGCCTATCCTTTGAAGTAATTACATTCCTTTCTCATTGATTTTTGCATATTCTCAAATACAATTAACAATCAAATTGAGTCTAGTTATCGAATGTGGTTACTGTAAAAAGTAAAAAATATCGAGCAATAATTTCGTTATTTTCAGAGATAAATTATTAATATCAACTCTTAAAATATTACAAAAATTTCATTTATTGAAGTATTCTTAGTTTGCCGAGCAAGAGATGTAATCTTATTAAAGAAAAACTTATTAAGTATAAAATATCCATTTTTTACCTGATTTTTTTGTAAGACAATCTAATCATATCAAGCCAGGTGCATAGCGGGCGATCGTTAAACATGAAAGAAAGAACTTCTCCTGCTCACCTTATTTAATAACAACTTTCTTTAAGATAGGACTTACGCAAAACATAACGAAAGTAGCGGTAATTCATGAATTACCGCTACGCAACAATAAGGTTTTCAGGCACATCTTGCGTAAGTCCTCTAAGAATCTGGTCAAATATAGCAGTCGAAGCATAGGTTAGGACTATGTTGGTTGCTGAAACCTTTGATAATACTGAGTTTCTACTCAGCACGGGCTAAACGCCCCGCTTCCGCTAACAGCACGGGCTAAACGCCCCGCTTCCGCTAACAGCACTTTGCTGTACTTAGTAATTGGGCGTCTGGTGAAATTAATTATGCGGTATCCAGAACACTTGCGCAGACAGACGTAGCACTACTACATCTCTACATTCCATCTATATCTCGGTTAGCGGGTTTAGATTCTACAAACCTTGGTGGGGTTCAGCATCGAGTAAAGATTTTTTTGTCACGATACTATTAAGCTTCCCCGCACGCTTTGTGACGGGGATTCTTTTTGTGAACTTTGTTACCCAATCCTTAAATCCCCCAATTTCTTGGGGGATTTTGACTGCCTACTTCCAATCTCTTAAAATGTAAAAGTAGTCCGAAGGACACCTACAGTCGTAGTCTCATTGTTGCTGTTACCTTCTGGGTTAAAGAGAACAAACGCCCCAGGGGTAATGCTAATATTATCGCTAACTTGAAGGCGGTAATAAGCTTCTAAATGGTAAGGAGTCGCCCGATTGTCGCCTGTGGGCGTAAGTTGAGCAGAACCACCAGTATCACTACGGTAAAGCGGCTGACCAAAAAGAATCCCGGCAGTGTTTCCTGACTTGAATAAATCTTTGAAGTGAACTCCCGCCATCCAACTTGTAAAGGTGGTGGAAGCATCCACGCTATTGGAAGCAGCATCAACAAATATTGCTGCACCGTAGCCAGATAATGCTATTTTGGGAGACAATCGCCATGTTACCGTACCGCCAACAGAGTTGAGTGTGAGCGGTGTTCCAACTGCAACCCCTGATAAAGCACCGATATCACTACTAACTAATCCTGTAGCCAAAATATTGATTTCGTGATAACTGTGGGCATAGTTTAAACCAATATCCAGAGCAGAACTTGGCTTGAAGGTTAACTGTGTGGCAATAATACTACTACCACTAAATAAACCTGCTCCCAAAGGTGTAGTAGAAACTCCTGGTACTGCTTCATTAGCAGATTTTTCGGGTAAATTGGCATTTACACTGCCGTATAAAGCTCTTAAATCAAAATTTGGCGAAATGTTAAAAATAAATCCCGCCGCCGATGCTAAACCAGTACCCGAAGTTCCACCAGAAACCCGTAGTACAGGATTCAAGTTGCCAAAACGAGAAATTGACTCTTGTCCTTCACCATAAAAAGGTGTAATTACTGGGAAAGCATCTGATGTCTCTGCCGCAGTTCCCGCAAACAAGGTTAATTTATTAGCGACGGGAAAGACATACAGCAATTTGTAAACCTGAATACTGTTTGCGCCAACACCCGACAAAGTATTGACATTTAACCCCGGAAATTGCGGCTCAAAACTGGTACGAGCGCTACTTGCACTTAAAAGTGGCGAAGCTAATCCTAAACTTTGTTGCAGGCTACCTTGTCCATCGGCTCCACCTAAAAAGTTATAGGCTTGCAATCCAGTAATTAATGAATCTTTACCAGTAAAGCTAGTGGTGAGATTTAACCGCACTCTATTGACTAGGATGATGTTCG
Organism: Nostoc sp. ChiQUE01b; assembly: GCF_034531255.1. Classification (NCBI taxonomy): domain Bacteria; kingdom Bacillati; phylum Cyanobacteriota; class Cyanophyceae; order Nostocales; family Nostocaceae; genus Nostoc; species Nostoc sp. ChiQUE01b. Next base: position 48,369 of record NZ_JAVRBM010000020.1, read on the forward strand.
GGTCACTCTGATTAGGAGCGCCACCGCTAGCACCAACACCAGCAATAATTACCTCTCCAGTGAGTTTGGTCGTAGTAGAAAACTGATTTGCTTCTAGTTCTGCTGTGCGAGCTTCTACAGCATCTACTCGACCCCGCAATGTTGCCAATTCTGCCGCAAATTGTTCTTGTAGTTTCTGCAATGTGGCTAAATCTTCTTTTTTGACTAAATCACCAGTTGCAGTCGCAATCAGCTCATTGATTCGGTCTAAACAAGCATTTAAGCCAGCAGCAAATTCATAGCGAGTTAGCGCCCGATTACCGCGATAGGTTTGATTGGGATAACCTGCGATACAACCATAGCGCTCGACTAAAGATTGGAGTGCCTGAAAAGCCCAATCATTCGGCTGTACATCAGACAATTGCGATACGGATGTTACTTGTGCAAGTTTGTATGAGGTTGGAGATGAACTTGCAGGTTGTGGTATGATTGGCTGCCACAAGTTAACGGCAGAATCTACTCCTATATCTTGAATTTTTTGCTGTTGATTGACTGAGGGTAAGTTTTTTTGAATTTCATTAGCTATCAGCAATTTACTGGAGATATTTTTTGCTAAATTGCTTTGATGAAAATAATTTTTTTCATAGCTGCCATCATCTTGATTAACAGCTACGTTTTTATCTGCAATTTCTAAACTAGGAAGGGCTTGCACAGGTGATAACCCGACAATTAAACATAAAAATCCCATCCCACTAGCAGAAGCTAGTAGATATTTTGCCATGATGACTCCCAACACCTATAAAATAGTGGAAAAATTAATTGCGATTTTAAAATGGATTGATAAGTAAATTTAAAGTAGATTTAGCAAGAGAGTCTTGTTAACTTTAAATTTTGGATATCAGGATTTTTTCTGAATTAACTTACCAAAACATCAGCTTGTATCGCAAGTCTTAAATTCTAGTAAATACTATTTTTGGAAAGAATTAACAATACATCATATTGATAGTTTTTATGATTACGATAGCAATCCTAAATGGTTTTTGAACAATGCATTACGTAAAATACTTGATTAATAAGCCTTCAAAATTTTCTCTGTTTAAATATAAATAGGATTGCTATATTGAGAAAATAATAATTTACATAAGTCTAATTTTGTGATAATGAATATAGATATTGAGCCGAAATCCTCGGCTCAATACCTAACAAAGAATAATTTACTCAAAAAAAATTAAGAGACTGCGATCGCTACTCGATTTGGGTGCAGGTAAGATCGGGAGGAAAACGGTGGAAATAACTTTCAAGAATTTAATCCCACCAATAAGTAACAATAACCGCATCACAATCCTGGTGAACATCTTCACCCCATAGCCCCCCTTCCAATCTAGTTCTCAGTCGGCGCTTCAGGCGCAAACCATAATCTTCATTCGTGCCATCACTTACCTCTACTGAATCAGCTCGCCATTTTTTGCCCAAGTCTAAAAGCTCAGACACCTTTATGTCTTGGTTCTCTGTAAGGATGTATAGTGTATCGGCAGGATAAGCAATGAAATGGATGATGCTGGTTTCAGGCATGGGACGATAGTTTGCCATTGCAAGTAGGGTATCGACCATACCACCAAAGCTTAAACCGTTTTCATCTGGTGCAAAGATTGGTTTTGTGAACAGAAAGCTTGCCCATAAATTTTTGTGGTTGGAAAGGTCAGTAATCACTTCTTCGCCATCAAACTCATTGAACCGACGCTGCCAAACCAAAGCAGCGAAGAGTTCTTGGGGAGAATAGGATTTCGCAATCGATTGGATTTTGGCTAAATCAAGCATCACATTTACGGTAAGTAATATTTTTAACAAAACATTTGTAACTACCCTTGCAGTTTATTTACCCAGTGCCTGCTATTCTTATAGTTACTTCGGTCTGTCATAGCAGATAGATTATCCTCGATAATGTTTTATTTGTGAGCGCTCATATACCATTCGTGGTAGTGTGGGTGCTTTTACTTTATCAAGAAAGGCAGAAGGCAGAAGGAATATTGCCCTCTGCCTCCTGCCTTCTTCACACGATGTCTGGTGTTTGGTACACTAAGCTGATAATGAAGCTTTGACTTGACCAAAACGGCGATCGCGATTTTGGTAGCTCAACAAAGCCTGATAAAATGCTTCTCGATTAAAGTCTGGCCAAAGAATATCGGTGAAATACATCTCTGTATACGCCATTTGCCACAAGAGGAAATTACTCAATCGCATCTCACCACTGGTACGAATCAGCAAATCCGGTTCTGGAGTATCTGCTGTGTAGAGGTGTTGTTCTACAAGACTTTCATTCACTTCTTGGGCACTGAGTTCGCCCTGTTGTACGAGTTGAGCTACTTGACGGCAAACTCTGGTAATTTCGTCGCGGCTACCGTAATTGACTGCAACCGTAAAGTGGATTGCTTGATTGTTTAACGTCTCTATCATTGAACGTTCCATTTCTCTCTGTAGAGACTTGGGTAAAGCCGATAAATCTCCAATAAATGAGATTCGTACTCCTTCTTGATGCATCTGAGCTAACTCGCGGCGTAGTAATCGCTCAAACAAATGCATCAGAAAATCCACTTCTTCGACGGGACGTTGCCAATTTTCTGTTGAGAAAGCATAGGCTGTCAACGCTTTGATTCCCCAATTCTTGCAGCAACGCAATAGTTCTTTGAGCGTTTTTGCTCCTTGGCGATGTCCAGCAATGCGTGGTAATCCTCGACTGGTTGCCCATCGTCCGTTACCATCCATGATGACGGCGATATGTTGGGGGATTTTTTGGGGGTTTAAATCGGCTGATTTGTCATTTGTCATTTGTTATTTGTCCTTTGTCATTTGTTATTTGTCCTTTGTCATTTGTCATTTTTCATTTTTCATTTGTGATTTTTCATTTTTTATTTGTTATTTGTGATTTTTCATTTTTTATTTGTTTTTACTAATGTCTAATTTCAAATAAATCTTGCAAATACTCTGGTGTGAGGCTATTGTTCCAACTCCATAAGCGATGCATTGTGTAGGTGAAGGTGAAGAGGAGAGTTGTTTTGTTAGTTAATGACCAAGCATTCCAGTTGAGTGTACCCATCATGCGGCGGAGGGTACGCATGAGGTTGTTACGCTGATAGTTTGGCGATCGCGTTTTGATTAGCGTGCGTCCAATTCGCATCAACCCAGTATCAGGGAAAGTCCAAACCCCAAACCCCCAGAATTTGGTCATGTGGTTGATTTCGTCTTGTGCTAGTTCCTCTAAAACATCCTGGAGTGCGCCAGTGGTGTGAGCCATCAACCAAATATACAGACAGGTAGCACCGTATTCTGTGGCAATGCGGTGTAAGCCGTGGCGATATAAATCTTCTTTGGCGTCATCTGTGGGAAGATAGCTTCTAACTGTCCGAAGTTTTGGGGTAATTTTCTCGCCTGTTAATTGGGTGTAAATTTTGATTAATGCAGGTGTGTGCTGACGTTCTTCTTTTTCCCATAAACCAAGTTCCAGCAATTCGCCATCTTTACCGACAGTTCCACCAACAAACCGAGCCATCTGAGGATGCAATTTTTCCAAATACTGCCGACTGGTTTGGGTATAGCCGCGAATGGGCGCTTCTGTATCCATTGCACCGATCAAGATAGATAAAAATACCTCTGCGTCTAAGCCAATAATTTGATTGCGGTTAATCGTTTGCCAATCAATGGGTTTCCAGGGACGCGGTTGGGGATTGGCAAACTGTATCGGTAAATCTTGCAGGCGGTCGTGTAGTTGTTCGACTGCAATATATTTGTCTATGAGGGAACGAATGCAGCACTGTGTTTGCAAGTAATGAGGACTAGGATAGTTTTGACCTACTAAGTCTTCTGTGATTGGGTTGAGAGTATTAAGCATATTTTTATACTTTAATTATTATCTCTATGCCCAATAGCCTAAGCGATCGCACTATCGTTTGTCAGTCGGCTGAAGTCGGCAGTTTTATGTGATAGGGTTGCAAAAGTCGGGGAAAAAGTTGGTTAGAGAAAATTTGGATTTTAAACCTCGCCCTTTTAAGACGACTTTACAAAAAAGTAGAAGAAAGAATTGCAGAGAATGTGACGAAATTGTTAGAACAAGGGTAGATAAAAGTTGAGTAACAGAATAAATCATGAACGCTTATAAAACATATATCACTATTGCAGATCCCAAGCACTTAGTATTATCTGATTTACCATTTAAAGCAGGACAGAGAGTTGAGGTGATTATTTTGACAGACGATAATCAAAGGGTTACTTTAGCAGAAGAATTAAAAAAGTTATTCAAAGAAATACAAGCAATACACGCAGATAATCCCTTAAGTGATGAAGAAATAGCAGCAGAAATTGAAGCTTATAGACGGGGAAAATGAAAGTTGTTATTGATACTAATATCGTAGTCTCTGCTGCTATAGCTGATAAAAATCCAGAAGCAGTGATTTTATTTGTGATTGCTAATTCTGCTTTTGAGTGGGTTGTATCGGCAGAGATTATCGCAGAGTATAAGAACGTTTTAAAGCGCCCTCGTTTAAAATTAACTGAGGCACAATACGAAAGATGGGTTTATTTAATTGATTCAGTGACAACACTAATTAATGTGGATGTGGAGGTTGATTTCCCTAGAGATAGGAAAGATGCAAAGTTTTTAGCTTGTGCTATTGCAGCAGAAGCAGATTTTTTTATTACGGGTGATGCTGATTTTAATGAGGCGCAAACGTTGTTAAACACAACTATTATTTCTCTATCTTTATTTAAAAGGTTAGTTTGTGATGAGAGGGAATAAGCTTCAATCTAGTAGGGTGCGTAAGATAGCGGCATAACACACCGTACAAAACTAAGCGATCGCACTTGCTTTTGTCAGTCGGCTGAAGTCGGCAGTTTTATCTGATGCAGTTGCAAAAGTCGGGGAAAAAGCCTTTAGTGTAGTATATATGTATTGTATACAGGTTTATTAAGTATGAAGGTCTACGATATATACTCAAAGCGTCAAAAAAGACTTATGGGAGAGAGAATTCCTTGATGTTTATGGATATGACTATATCTCTAAAGAGCTTCGCGTACAGATTATTCATATTATTAACGATACTATAGGAAATCCCGATCATCCAAATAACTTAAAGAGCTTCCAAAATATTTACAAGATTTTATGCCGTGAATATGGCATCTTTTCGCTACAAGAACATAGAAAAAGTTCTATTAGTGATATATTGAATTTTATGTTAAAAACCGATGATATAGAACAGGTTATTGATGTAGTAGAATTAATATTTACCTATATTAATAGTCCCTATATGCGAGACATACACTATATAAGATATCATCCAGAAATTTCACCTACTGAAGCAATTGAAACATTAAACTATAGATTTAGAGAACACGGGGTAGGCTATCAGTATGAGTCAGGTGAAATTATCAGAGTTGATTCTCAGATAATCCATGCTGAGGCAGTTAAGCCAGTTTTGCATTTGCTAAGTGATACACGATTTAAAGGAGCAAATGAGGAATTTTTGAAAGCACACGAACATTATCGGCACGGACGATACAAGGAATGCCTTGTTGAATGCCTCAAAGCTTTCGAGAGTACTATGAAAACTATTTGTGATATTCAAGGCTGGATTTATCAACCTAGAGATACAGCAAAAAATCTTATTAATGTTTGCTTGCAGAACCATCTGATTCCTTCTTACTTACAGACTCAATTTACCTCACTCAAATCAAATCTTGAAAGTGGAGTTCCTACTATGAGAAATAAAAATGCAGGTCATGGTCAAGGTTCTCAGCCACTTACTGTCCCACAACACTTTGCTGCTTACCAGCTTCATATTACGGCAAGTACAATTCTATTTTTGCTAGAAGCAAAGAAGGCGCTGCCTTAAAGCTAATGCTTGCCTTATTCGGGCAATTCTCCAAATTGTTGACGATAACGCTCAAGTTGTTTCTGCGCTAATTCAAGCTGTTCTTCTGAAGTTTGATAGCGCTTTCCTTGTTGGTCATACCAATACAAAACCTGACGCTGGATATTACCAGATACGTATTGCCCTCTACCAATTCCCAAATTAATTTCTGGCATCCAAAAGGGTTCACCAATTTGCAATTGATAGCTACCATCTACTAAGCGATAAACTTCAAAAGGTTGGTGACGGTCTCTTTGCCAATACTCTGGATTATAAATAATGTAGTACAGTACCCCTAACTTGGCATAGGTGTCTAATTTTTTGTCGTATTCTCCACCTGGAGTTAAAGAGACAATTTCTAAAGCCAAAATAGGCACTATGTTATTTTCTTCCCAAACAACATAACTTTTACGAGATTTATCTGCCTTGCGGCGTTCTACACCTAAGCTCAAAAATCCGTCTGGTACAATCGGCACAAGTGGACTAACCCCTGTGATATGGTAAACGCCCATATCCACACTGAAAAACCAGTCATTACGGTTTGCCCAAATGTATTGCAGCAAGAAGAGAAGCAGGTTAGGAATAAAGTTCTGATCTTCGTTATCCACAGGGGTATCGTCTGAACAAGGAAGTTCAGCACTGCTAGGCAATTGACGAGGGTCTGATTTCACCATAAGTAATGATGGTGCTGATGTTACCTAATGAGTTTTATTTTATTAGATGAGAAAGCTTTATTCGGAAAAGTCGGAAAAAAAGTCGGATTTACAGAATCTTATCCGAAAACTCCAGCAACATAACTGTAAAGTGATTTATAGTTGTCCTTAAAATCTGAACTACCCTTGTCGTTATACAATGGACGCCCAAGCAGCATTAGCATGGTTAGACGCCATAATTCCCCCTCAGACTGGGGAACGGTTGAGCGATTTGCAAAAAGTGATTCTTGTGCAAGTTTGGTTGGGTAGAAAATACTTGGATATCGCTCATTCTTACGGTTGTACGGAAGGACACGCCAAGGATGCTGGTTCTCAGTTATGGAAGCTGCTTTCTAAAGTACTGCGAGAAAAGATTACCAAAAGTAATTGTCGCGCTACTTTGGAGCGAGTTCTGAGAAAAACTACTGCGATATCATCAAGTCTGATCGATTACTCGCGATCGCACCAATCCACCCCAAAATTAGAGGATACCAATTTTATTGGACGAACAGAAGCGATCGCTCACCTGAATACTTTGGTAAATCAAGGCTCGAAAGTGATTGTTATCCAAGGTGAGGGAGGTTTAGGTAAAACCACTCTAGCGCAGCAATATCTCCAAACTCAGGGGTTTGACTTGGTTTTAGAACTGCTGATGGCGAAGGAAACGCAGAATATCACCCCCGCCGAACGGGTAGTAGAGGAATGGCTTAAACAAGATTTCGATCAAGAACCTGGGGTAGAATTTGGGGTGACATTGGGACGACTCAAGCGCCAACTCCACAATCGGCAAATTGGGGTGTTAATTGATAATCTCGAACCTGCATTAGATCAACAAGGTGGATTGATTGCTGCTCACCGCAACTATGTAGAACTATTGCGGGTTTTGGCAGATGCTAGGGTGCAATCTGTTACCTTGATTACTAGTCGCGATCGCCTTTGTGAACCTGGGCTAAATGTGAATCACTATCGGCTTCCTGGTTTGGATCAAAGTGCATGGCAACAGTTTTTTAGCAACCGTGGGTTAACTATCGACTCGCCAACCTTGCAAATCATGCATCGCACTTATGGCGGTAATGCCAAAGCAATGGGAATTCTCTGCGGTTCAATTCAGGAGGATTTTGATGGTGATATGGTTCTTTATTGGCAAGAAAATCATGCCGATCCTTTAGCAGCAACGGACTTAAAAAATTTAGCCGTTAGTCAAATCAATCGTTTGCAAGCCCTCGACCCTCAAGCTTATCGCTTACTTTGCCGTTTGGGATGTTATCGTTATCAAGATATACCCAGCATTCCATCTCAAGGGTTGTTTTGTTTACTGTGGGATGTCTTACCCGATCAACATCGCCAAATTATCGCCTCTCTGAGAAATCGGTCTTTGGTGGAGTGTGAAAAAGGTGAATACTGGCTGCATCCGGTGATTCGGAAAGAAGCGATCGCACGTTTACGTTCCAGCGATGAATGGGAAATTGCCAACCACAAAGCCGCAGAATTTTGGACAACTAGTGTTAAACAAATTGAAACCTTTAAGGATGCTTTGCAAGCTCTGGAAGCATATTATCACTACATAGATATTAATGAATTGGAGTTAGCAGGTAAAGTCATTTTAAAAAGCCGAAATAATCAATGGCAGCAGTTTTTACCTCTTGGTAGTACGTTATATCGGATGGGTTTAATTCAACCGATACTTGCGGCAATTGAGCGAGTTGTTAATAATCTGGAAAATGACCAAAATCTCAGCGAACTTTATAATATATTAGGTGATTTATATTGGATAACAGGTAAAATTAGTCAAGCGATCGCTTGTCAAAAAAAGACTATTAGTCTGGCAACCCAAGCACTCAAATCACTTGTACCTCAGCCAGAAAATAAACATACAGTTTACTATCTAAGGATGCTAGAGGTAGATTCTCTATTAAGTATTGGTCTTTACAAAATAGATTTGTGGGAACTAGAGGCAGCCGCAAAGTTATTTCAACAAGTAATTTACTTAGCTCAAAACACCGAGCATCATCGCTGGGCAGAGAAAGCTTCAGTCTGTTTAGCTTTAGTATATTCTTATTTAGGTTTGTGTGATGCCTCATATCAATTAGCAGATGTAGCGTATCAAAATATGACGAACGAAAAATTGGTAGAACAAACTGGGAGATTTGTCTATTTCATGCAAATTTTGGGTCAAACCTACGTCAATTTAGGCGAGTTTTCCCAAGCAAATCAGATATTGCATCAAGCTTTGACTTTTGCTGAAAAAAGTCATTATATGCAGGTAAAAGCAAAAACACTCAATAGTTTAGCAGAAATCCATCGGCAAAAAACAGATTTTGCATTAGCTCTTGCTAATCATACAGAAGCAATCGAACTTTTGGATAAAATAGGTGCTAAATGCGATCTGGCTGAAGCTTATTTTCAATTGGGTTTAACTAATCAAAAGATAGCAACACTTGAAGAAAGTCAAATAAATTTTAATCGAGCGATTCAGCTATTTACTGAAATCAAAGCACCGAAACAAGTTGAAAAAGTTTCCAAGTTGCAGTGCTCAAATTCTTGTTACAGTAATTGAGTGATATAGTACAACGCCAATTTATTTATGACGAGTGTAGGAATTCTCAAATTTGATTTTTAGTCTCTGATATCATGTCCGGTTAAAGACTTATCATTAAGACCGCAGGGGGGCAGAGGTGCAGAGGTGCAGAGGGGAGGGGTTTTTGGGCTTTCTGCATAGAGCAAGCAAATTATAATTAATTAGCCGGACATGATATGAGCCATAACTGCCAAAATAATTAATGTTATAGAAGCAGACAATTCTGTAAAGAACTAAGTTTGGAGCAACAAAATCTCACAAATGCCAAGGCTGATTTGGTTTTTTTGTCTTTCGAGACCTTCCACGAATTCCTTTATGGGAACTCTCAATAACTTCCATTTCTAGTGGTTGGGCTTCAGTGCGATCGCAGTCAGCGCATTAGCAGTGCCTCTGCTGCAACCCACACGGCATCATCTTTTGCTTCGTTCCGTGGCGGCAACCGTCGATATGCAGTAAATTTATCAGCATCATAAACTTCTGGATCTGCTCCTGCTTGTAAGAGAAGTTCAATCATTTTTAAATCAAGCCGTTTTGCGGCTTGCCCAAGTGCTGTCATTCCACTACTACCGCCAGCATCATTGAGCGTTTTGGTTGCTCCACAACGAAGTAACATTGCTGCTGTGTTGTAGTCCCCTTGCTCAACGCACCAGCGTAATGGTGAGTCACCCTCGCTACCAACAACGTTTGGATCTGCACCAGCAGCCAGCAACAAGCGAACAGCTTCTATTTGCCCACGGAAAAGTGCCATCAGCAGTGGTGTAGAATCATGGTCAGCATCCCAAGTATCAACGGATGCATCATGCCGAAGTAATAAAACTAAGAATTCGATCTCACCACCATCTTCAAGTTGCTCAATTGCTTCATGTAGGGGTGTCCATCGTGGAAATTCTGGGCGAAGACTGTTTGGATCGGCTCCGTGTGACAGTAATTCTGCGATGCCGTCTAGATTCTGATTTTCGATCGCTTGAAAGAGATCCATTAACATAATTCAAAGATTTGCCATTGGATGACCTGGTGCACAGTTGACCTTTTCAAGATTCAAGCAATGTTGAAGTCCACTTTTAAGTTGTTCAATAACATCCTTATGCGCTTGATCGGGTTGACCACCAAAACACTTATCCTGGATATTTTCTCTGAGACGCATACATTCCTGCACTGCCTGAATGCGTTGACGAATCTCTGAGCAGGGTCGCCGCGCTAGCTTCTTTGGACTTACTTTGCTGGGGCTACAACTTTCACCCCCAATCTTATCGCAAAAAGTGTGCATTTCTTGTTGCAATGTATCAAGCACCGAATCCTCACACGTCTGGTTTGGATAACGTCGAGGTATAGGCACTGGTACTGGCAAAGGTTGTGGAACTGGTTTAGCTTCTGGTTCTGGAGTTGCTGGGGTATCAGTATCAGAAGAGATAGCAATACCAACGCCAATAATGACTACAGCAGCAACAGCAATACCTAATCCGATAGCCCAACCGGGAGGGCCCGTTGCTACTTCGACGGGTGCAGCTTCGGCATCTGCCACAAGTAACCCAGTTCCCAAGGCAATGAGTTCTTCTCCTCCTGCAAAGCGATTAATTTTCCCCTCTGGAGAACGTTGACTGACTGCAACTGATTTGCCAGAAGTTACTGCTTTTGCAACTTGGTCTGCTTCGATTTCTGTAGCATTCTGCTGTGAACTAATTGTTAGAGATTTGGTGGCAATACCGACTGGCGCACGCTGTATACTGGCAGTCGAACTTGACTCCAAAGACGATCCAGAAGCTGTTTGGACTCGATTTGATGCCTCTGTCTGGGCTGTTTGCATAGCAGATGGGGTAAACGCTGCAAGAACCCGCTGCTTCAAGGTTTCGTCATCACTGCGGGTAGCTGCTCGTAGTTGCTGTAAACCATTAGACAAAGTATCCAAATGCTGCTGACCTTCTTTTTGCAAAGGCGGATTGTCGGTAGACTCAGTACTTGCCTGCGACTCTATCTGTTTGTCCGAATGAGTATGCAGTTGTTCCAAACGGGCAATCAAATCTAGAAGTTTTGCAGTGCTGTTGGAGGACTGTAATGTATCACCATTGGAAGAAGTATCAGGTAAGATTTTCTCGTCTTCTTTTCTTCTAACTCGATCATCTTCTTCCTGGCAGGTAGTGCATTTTCTTTCTAAAGCTCCTGATTGCTGCACTATATGGGTCAATTCATGGGCAGTCAACTCATTATTACCTGGATACTTCCCGGCTCCAAAGTAAACATCACTACCATGTGTAAACGCCTGTGCGCCCAACTCCTGGTTCATCTGGACTGCTTCATCACCAGTATGCACCCGCACCTGACTAAAATCATAACCAAAGCGGGGTTCCATAAAGGAGCGCACGTCATCTGGTAAAGTAGTACCGCCTGCTTTACTACTATTCAATCGACTTTCAATATTATCCCCAGCCTGCAAGCTGCCATCAGTATAACGTTGCAGCGATCGCTTGGTTTGCAGTTCTTCTTGTTCCTGCTCACAGGCTGCACATTTTCGCTGCAAGGAATCTTCGATAGGCTGTAGGCTAGGAACCATTTGCATCACTTGATTGGCCACCCAATCTGCTTTTTGTTCATACTGGTCGTGCGGTTCTCCAACTGTGAGTTTTGCCTGGAGACGATGCAAGGATATGCGACTAATGTCGTGAGTCTGGGGCTTTTCTTTGATGACTTCTGGTTCCAATAATTGCTCTTGGGCAGATTGGACTTCTTGAAAGTCTGGTGTTACCTCAGTTACTGTTTGAGGCGGGACAGTATTGATTTGTGAGCCAAAGCCGCGTATTGGATTCGCCAGTGTGGGAATACCTGGGGAGGCAAGTGATGGATTCGTAAAAGTTGATGCGGCTGATTTTTTGCGCCCAATTCGCTCGCTCATCTCACATTCTCAAGCATATTTTTGAATCAAATTATACAATTTGTTTAGTGGCGATCGCTATCGACTTAAGTAGAAATTATTGTCTGCCAGCAGTAACTTTGTGTGAGCAAGACTTATAATCGTAGAAAGCTGGGATGAAAAATTGAGGCGTTCGCCTTTGGTAATAGCCTCTCGTAGAGAAGCGATCGCTTTTGAAGCTGAATGAATTGGGTTAACTTAGATTTATCTTGTCAAAACAGAAATTATTATGTCTTCTACTCAAGATTTAGGAATAATTTTAGAAGACACAGCAGAAGATGTTATATTTCCTCCTGGTGATTTATACAGTGATGAACCACCTTTGGAAACAGAACTTCACTTGCGGCAAATACTGCTGTTGATTCAGTGTTTGGAATGGTTGTGGCAAGAGCGTCAAGATTTTTACGCTTGCGGTAACATGACGATTTATTACAGTCCGCGTCAACGCAAGTCTGAGCAATTTCGAGGCCCCGACTTCTTTGTAGTTTTAAATACCCAACGCAAAATACGCAAAAGCTGGGTGGTTTGGGAAGAAGATGGCAAATATCCAAATGTGATTGTAGAGATTCTTTGTGACAAAACATCTGCTACTGATAGAGGGTTGAAAAAGGAAATCTATCAAGATATTTGGCGGACTCCTGATTATTTTTGGTTTGACCCGGTAAGTTTAGAATTTAAAGGATTTCATTTATTAGATGGTCGTTATCAAGAACTGCAAGCAAATGAAGCAGGTTGGTTATGGAGTCAGCAATTGCAGTTATATTTGGGAGTTTATCAATCGAAGTTGCGCTTTTTCACTCCCGATGGACAACTGACACCCACGCCAGAAGAAGTAGCACACCAAGAACAGCAACAGCGTCAACAAGCCGAGCAGCAACTTGCCCAAATGGAGTCCATGCTTGCTCGCTATCGGGAAAGATTTGGTGAATTACCAGAGTAATACCAATTCAAAATTCACGCATTCAAAATTCACGCATTAAGAAAGCCAGATATTACAAAGGTCTAGGCGTGTGTATCTGTCGCATTCTTTTCTCAAATTGGTGTAAATTTGTTTGCTATGGTAGTTGGCGTAGGTACAGCCCGTCCTAAACATCGCTCACAAATTTTACAATTTATCTAGCTACCACCATTTTCTACTAAGATCAAAATTGTAAAATCACATCCATCCCCCAACTTCCGCATCAGTCAAGGGTTTCTCTAACTTACTATATTCTGTTTGAGCCGCCCGCAATACGTGTTTCATCTGCACTGGTTCCTTGGCATCGGCAGCTAAAAAAGCTGCATTTAAAGCAATGTTACGGATATTCCCCCCAGCGACATTGAGCCGTGCTAGTTGCAGAGCATCTAAATCTGCGGTTGGAGTTTCGGCTGGAAAGACGCGTCGCCAAATCTCGGCTCGTTGCATAGTATCGGGGAAGGGGAACTGCACCACAAAGCGAATCCGCCGCAGGAAGGCTGTATCAATTGCACTCTTCAGGTTGGTAGTCAAGACTGCTAGACCTGGGTAACTTTCCATCCGTTGCAATAGATAACTAACTTCTATATTGGCATAGCGATCGCGGGCATCTTTAACTTCACTCCGTTTACCAAATAAAGCGTCGGCTTCATCAAATAACAAAATCACCCCACCTTGTTCTGCGGCATCAAATACCCGACGCAAATTCTTCTCTGTCTCGCCAATATATTTGCTGACTACCGATGATAGATCAATCCGATACAGATCAAGGCGCAATCTATGGGCTAGTATTTCTGCCCCCAAGGTTTTACCAGTGCCGCTAGCACCTGCAAATAGAGCGCTAATTCCCAATCCCCGCGCACTCTTGGCCCCAAAGCCCCAATTGTTATATACAGTACTACGTTGACGCACGTGAGCCGCAATTTCCCGGAGAGCTTGTTTCTGTGCTTCTGGCAATACTAAGTCCTCCCAATCACCAGATGGCTCAATCCGTTGGGCAAGTTCATCTAAGCGCGGACGTGCTTGCACGCGGCAGGCATCCCATAAAATGCTAGTGATATCGCTTTCTGGTGTCTGTGCTAGCTGTCCTGCGGCTTCTGCACAAGCAGCACGAATGGTTGCAGCACTAAGGTTAAACTGATCCACTAAGGTTTTGACTTGCCCGTTCATTTGCGATGCACTTGCCCCTAATGCATCTTGCCAAACTGCACTTTGTTCTTTGCTAGTTGGTTGATGTACATCAAAATTAACTACTAGGCGTTGTGATAAGCCGATGCGTTCTCGACTCGTGACTATTAAAAAGCCCTTTGTGCGTTCGATGAAACGAGCGATCGCATTCAACCGCGCTGTATCATTAGTATCCAGTTCGTTGCAGTCTATGAGTAAGGCACTCTTACTTAAAATCGTCTCACGAGTCCACAGGCGGATGAGATTATCCAATTCGCCAGGTGCTAAAGGAATGACTTGTGCAGACATTACCCACAAACTTAAACCCTGAAGCTGACAAATTGTCGCCGCGATGGCACGTTTACTGGCAGTTTCACCAGTAGATAACTGGACAATTGGTAAGCTATTAACCTTGTAAGCTGGCGACCAAACTGCTGCGACTCGCTCTGCTAAATCTTGGTGCGAGGGTACTAGATCGCTAACCTCTGGTAATGGCTCAATGATACCAGCTAGCCGTTCGTCAAGATATTGAATCCCCGTGAGATAATGTAAAATTCGCTCGTCAATTCTCAAGGGACTGAGAGTCAGGGAATGACCATCACCAATTTGAATTAACCGCCAATGACGTAAGGGAGCATTTGGAGCGATCGCATCCCAGTGGACGTTAGGTAAAGCTGCCAAAGCTAAACCCAAAGTTGGGTAAGCTCGTTGTGAATCGTCATGAACTATAGCACACAATTTGGCAAAATCTCCATTTAATTCCATACCTGCACACAACAGCAACAAATCACGTTCAAAGGATGAGAGGCGAAACATTTTGCAGACTCTCTCCAATGCCGATGGTGCAGGCATAGCAGCAGCGGCTTCCTGTAACGCCTGCTGTAAATGCTCTTGGTTGTTTTCTAACGGTTGATTTTGCTCTTTTGCCGTGTGATTTTCTAAAATACCCCGCACCACGGCTAGAGCTGCTGATAGATAGCGGTAGTTTGCCTCATCCCAATTGTGATTAATTGTCGTAGCATTCATAAAATTGTGACCTGTGGTGAATCATATTCCCCAAACTGATTCTTTTGCAGTGGACTTTCGGCCCCATCTACCCGCACCCGGACAATATAAGTACCTGGCTTGACGTTTTTGACCGGAATCGCGATCGCATCAGTGTCTTGAGTCGGTGGTGCAGCCAAGAAAGAGTAAGCTACCGGACTTTCACTTGATACCTCATTTAGTAGCAAAACTACCCGCTGTGCCTTACCTACTTTGGGCTGGAATTTAACAATAATTTCTGCTGTGCGTAAATTGTCACCGTTATTTTCTACTTGAGCGACAAATGCTGTAATTGTTGGATGTAAAACAAAAGCTGCAACGTTTGATTCAACTAGATGATTTGTTTGCCCTGCATTGCCCATTGTTAGATGTACAATTTGGACACCCTGGACGCTGGCATATAAATCTGGCGGGACTAACAAGCTGATTTGGGTTTCTTTGACTTCTTGAGGTACTAGTAATGTCTCTGTATTACCGAAACGAACTCGTGTGATTTCACCGCGTAACTGTTTACCACGAATTACTAATGTTGTGCCTGCAACAATCATTTGTTCAGTCTTTGCCGCAGCTATAACTTGCTCTATATTCGGTTGAGACAAGGGCATTCTGTAAAAACCTTCAGACTTGTCATTGCTACTCTCAATCAATACCATTGATGCCAAATAGGTAGCTGAAGGTCGATAGTGTGTTTGTAAAGCAGACCATAACTTAGAAGTTTCTTCCATATTAAAAAACTCTGGAGTCAGTTTTATCTGCCCAATTTGTTCAGCTAAATCGGATACAGACACACTTGCTACAGCTTGCGAAAAAGCACTTGAGGTATTGGTTGTAGATGCATTTATCAAAGTATTTTCAATAATATCAGATGTGATAGCTGGTGTTTTGTGTAATAAATGCATTGCATAGCCTAGTAAAAGCTCCGCCTGAAAATCCTTGGCTCCGTAGGCTGTTAGTAAGTAGTGGAGATCAAGAGCTAGTGGTGGAGTCGCAGAGCGCGGGTTTCCATTAATCCGTGAGTGCCTGCTCCGAAATTCTTGAGATACCCAATCGACATTCCGATTCTGCGTCACTTGATAGAGAAACAGGTTGATTTGAGCACGCTCGTCAGCTTCAACTGAAATTCGATCCGGCGGTAGGGCAGTTACAATCACATCGCCAACACTAGCAGCGATCGGATCGCTGACTAAACCATTTTCCAGCAAGACTTTTAGTACTGCTGTCACTGCGGCTATAGAGAGCATATTACTCATCCTGATTTCTCATGGCAATAGCACATATTAATCATGTACGCCAGAGTACATTAATAGAATATATTTTGCAAAACTTTAAGTCCTGTTGTCGCAAAGACTTCAGCATGGCAGACAAAAGCGCATTGTCAACTATTAGGACAGCACGGCATCAATCCATCTACTATCTCAATTCAAAAGACTTAGCAATAGTCAACTCCAATTCGCAATTCGCAATGACGCTCGCGGACTCGCTAACGCTGCGCTAACGCAATTCGCAATTAAGACAATTAGTAGGGGCTTGAAACCCGCCACTAATTGAAGACCACCAAATCGAAGATTTGGCGGGGGCTTGTACCCCGTAATTAGCCAATTAACAATTAATAATTACCAATTTCCTTTGGTCAAAGTTCCATTCTTAAAAGTAAGTAAAATTCCACTTCAAGCTACCTGATGTACTTGAACGTTTTAATTTGTAAAACATCCTCTTAATTAAGATTTTAAATAATTAAAACTAAAGTGCCTACGACTACTAACCCAGTTCCTAAAATGATCTTCCAATTTAATGTTTCTCCCAAAAAAATGACTGAAAACAATAAAACTAATACCAAGCTTGATTTATCAATTGGTGCAACAAGGGAAGCTTTTCCTGCTTGTAAGGCTTGGAAGTAAAAAATCCATGATAATCCTGTAGATACTCCAGATAATAATAAGAAAATCATGGTTTTTTGGGATATAGCTAAGATATTAACTACGTTTCCCTGAAAAAATACAATCCCCCAAGCAACTACTAAGATGACAACAGTTCGGATTGCTGTTGCTAAATTAGCATTCACATTTTCTATCCCAATTTTGGCAAAGATAGTTGTCAATGCTGCAAAGCCAGCTGACAATAATGCATATATCCACCATGTTGTGGTGTTGCTTTCCATCTTAGCCTCCTGATTCACTAGTCATAAGTAGGTAGGTGTAAATAATTCTTGTTGGGATAAAGCAGGGGGACTCGGGGCCCCCTCTGGGGATAGGGGGAAGAGGGGGCAGGGAGCAGGGGGGAAAGAGTTTGAGCTTTATTTATTTTTCTTCACGCAGTTTGGTTTTATTGCACCGACTTACTTATCATGTCCGGTTAAACACAAGTCAATTGCGTTCGCCCTTGGCGTTCCCGAAGGGTACGAAGTGAAGCAATCGCAGAGACTTTGTGATTGCTTCTCTACGAGACGCTCCGCGAACGCTCCACTTGGTTGCGCTCGCAATGACATATCATAAGTAATTTAGCGGACATGATATCAAAATTAGCAGTGTAATTTAAGAAGAGTGTTAAATTCAATTACTTGTCTATCAAGTTTGACTTGCTAGGTTCGTAGTTTACGCTCTACCGTTTCACTCTCTTAGTCACTTAGCACTACTGAAGCTAACGATTCTCGTAGAACTTGCGCTAACTTAAATATCAGGAACAAATTTCAACTGCTAAAGGTCTTAAGTTTAAACATTTTATCAAATTTATTGCATTACTTAAGTTACTAATATGTTAAGCTGAGTATAATTAGATAATTACTAGTAGCATATATTACTAATATTCATCTAAGTTATGAAGCAATCATATTTGTAATACTAGTATTATCTCTGAATAAAGTTAACACTGAAAGTAACTAGGATGGGTTGCCCCAGATGAAATCCCCACCTTCTTCAAATTCTTGGAATGGTCGCTTCGTAGGTGATAACCAGCGATACCGTTTAGACAGACGCTTAGGCGGGGGTGGCATGGGAGAAGTCTTCGTGGCAACAGATACCCGTGTCGGTCAGCAGGTAGCGTTGAAGTTGCTCAAAGATACGCTAGTGGCATCGCTGGAAATGAGAAAGCGTTTTGAGCGGGAGGTGGCAGTTTGTGCTGCTTTGCAAAGCGACCACATTGTTAAGATTAGTGATTGTGGTGTAACCCCGGAAGGTTTTCCATTTTATGTAATGGAATATTTGCGGGGGCAAACGCTTGGGCAATTACTGCTGCGCCAAAAGCGGCTGTCTGTTGAGCGGACGGTAAAGATTATGGCGCAAGTTTGTCAGGGTTTACAGCTTGCCCATCAAGGAGTGACTCTCCAACGGGATGGCGGCAAAACCAGTGAACATATTCAGGTAATTCACCGCGACCTGAAACCAGACAATATATTTTTGATGCCGACAGATTTGGGAGAGTGGGTGAAGGTTTTGGATTTTGGTGTTGCCAAAATTCGTAGTGAATCTTCAGAAAATACCAATATTACAAATATAACTAGTACATTTATCGGTACATTTCGTTACGCACCTCCTGAACAAATCCAAAGCGATCGCAACCTGGATGCTAGAGGTGATATTTACAGTTTAGGGATTATCCTTTATGAAATGCTGAGTGCAGCCGACCCTTTTGGAATCAGCGTTAAGGGTAGTCATGTTAGTGAGGCTTCTTGGGTATTAGCTCACGCTTATGAGCCACCAAAACCACTGCGATCGCAACCAGGGTGTGAGAATTTACCCGTACAATTGGAAGCGGTGGTGATGAAATGCCTCCAAAAGAACCCAGCTAACCGATTTGCAACGGTAGAAGAACTGAATCAAGCTTTACAAGCTGCTGCAAAATTTGCCACAGATAATACTAGTGTACCCGGACAAATTACTGGGCGATCGCAACCTTCTTCTAATCAAGGTTCAAATCACGAAACTGTTCCCAGACAAGACGACACGATTGTGCGTCCTCCATCTGCATCCAATCAAAGCTCAAATCACCAAACTGTTCCCAGACAATCGAACGACGACACGATTTTGCGTCCTCCATCTACATCCAATCAAGGTTCAAATCACGAAACTGTTCCCAGACAATCGAACGACGACACGATTTTGCGTCCTCCATCTACATCCAATCAAGGCTCAAATCACGAAACTGTTCCCAGACCATTTAACCCGATTAAGCAAAACCAATCTGAGCAAACTGTTCCTCCCATTCAGGCTGGACAGAACCAAGGTTCAAATCACGAAACCGTTCCCCGACCATTTAACCCAGCTGAGCAAAATCAACAGAGTCCTGTGAATAATCCGAACGCCAGCAAACCTGATGTGACGTTATATCAACCACGACCAGCATCTAATCAAAGTAGTCAACAAGTACCACCAGACAAAACGTTGTTTCAACCACGACCTGCTTCTAATCAAGGCGGTCAACAAGTACCACCAGACAAAACGTTGTTTCAACCACGACCTGCTTCTAATCAAGGCAGACCACAAGTACCACCAGATAAAACGTTGTTTCAACCACGACCTGCTTCTAATCAAAGTAGACCACCAGTGCAACCAGATGTGACATTGTATCAGCCACGACCTGCTTCTAATCAAAGCAGACCACAAGCACGAACGGATGATACTATTTACCAACCAAGGCTAAGTGAGCAGCTAACTACGAAAATTACTCCCAATTTATTGCGAATCGTAGGGGTGGTGTTGGCTATTGGGCTGACTTTAGCAGTAGTAACCTATATATATACTCAATTTCAATCTGGTAAACAGCCAAGCAACCAGCAAAATTTACCTAAGAGCGACAATCGCATTTAGAACTAATCAGCTATGTCTGGTTAATTTTTTGAAAATATATGAAATTTAGAACCTTCAAATATCCTTTCGCACTCATCCTAGTCAGCTTCGGTTTTTTGCAGATAGCTGATGCTCAAACTCCTGTAGCTGAAAGACCCAAGCTGTCTCAGGAAGTTTCTGTACTTCGGAAACAGGGCCCAAGAGGGTTACAAGTATTTCTTAAATCCCATGCTAATACGTTAAATACCGCTTCTTCAGGAGCAGTTCTACCTTCTGCTGCACTTCGGGTAGCTTTAGATGAACTTTGTCAACAACGGGACTGTTACGCCTCTGGTTTGTACTGGTATACTGATATAGAACAAGCCAAAGCTGCTGCTAGAACCAGTGGTAAACCCATTCTATCTCTGCGGTTATTGGGTAGGCTGGATCAAGATTTGAGTTGTGCTAATAGTAGGTTCTTCAGGGTAGCGCTGTATCCGAATGTTGAAATTTCTAAACTGCTTCAAGACCGCTTTATTTTGCATTGGCAATCAGTGCGGCCTGTACCCAAAGTAACTATTGATTTTGGCGACGGACGCAAGTTGGAGCGAACGATTACAGGCAATAGCATTCATTATATATTGGATGCATCAGGTCGTCCAATCGATGCTATTCCGGGGTTATATAGTCCCAAAGCATTTTTGCGTCAGCTACAGCAAGCTGAATTAGCAGTAAAAAATTACAGTAAACTTACACCAAGCGATCGCGAGTCTTATTTAAGAAAATACCACAGCGATCGCTTAAATTCTATCCAAGCCCAATGGGTTGCAGATTTATCCCGCTTGGGTATCCAGTCTCCCCCTAAGTTGGTAGAAATTCCAAGCAATCCCAGTCAAGCACCTACAGCAGAAATAGCAAGCTCTCTAGCAGTTTCTAAAATGAGAGTTGAAACGCCAATGCTAACTGCTCTCCAGTCTGATGCTGAACGGAATCAAAATGCCTTAGCTGAAATTACTGACGAGAAAGTTTGGAACCAAATCGCTCAACTCTATGCTGCTGATATCAAGCTAGATCAAAACAGCATTTCTCTAATCAGAGCTAAAAAGTCTCAATCTGCCAACACTCAAGAAGATAATTTGCCGATAATAGTGAAAAAATTTGAAGCCACAATGGCTTTAGATACAGTCAGAAATGAATATATGCTGCACAGCCAAATTCATCAATGGTTTATGCAGGGTAAGCAAACAAGGAGTGTGGAAGCGCTCAATGAACAAGTATACGCCCAACTATTTTTAACTCCTAGTTCTGACCCTTGGTTAGGGCTTTTCCCCAGCGACAGCTACAGCGCCATTGATAATGATGGCATTCGTTAAACTAATAAACTGATCTAAGTAAAAAGGAGTGACGAGATTTTATAGCATTGACACCTCACCCATCACTCCTTATAACTTGCGCGTTGATTAGCTGTTACGCATTGTTAAATTACACCAGCTTACTACTTCATTTATCCTCTAACTAAAGAGGCGGATAATTATTAAGTTGATATGTGATTGCCTATACAAATATTTTTAACTTATTAATATTTGTATAGGCAATTCTAAATATATAGGACTCATATTTGATTGCGTGAAAAAAACTCAGTACACCTTTATTCTTTCTTCCCAGTCCCCAGTAAAGAGTCCCTAGTCTCTATGAGTAATTCTCCGAATCAAATCGGATTGCTATAGTAGTTCGACTATTGCTTGTTCTGAGTAGTTTTACTCTTACCCGTACCAGATAGTTTCATAATGAATTTGGAAATGGAAAGGCTCAGATTCCCAACTTATTTAAAGACATTAGGAAGGTCTGCGCTAAAGGAGAAATACCTAATGTGCAGGTTGCAATGATAGTGGAAATCATAACTAAACCCTACAAATAAGTAAGAGTTAGATTTCTGAGCTATTAGTATTAGCAATAATACTTTTAAAACATCCTTTTATAGAAGTTAGGAATCTTGTTGTGAATTTAATTAATAGGCAACGTATTCAGAATCACAAACAAACTTAACTTAGATTATATGTCTTTAGTAGTAGTTGCATAATTCTTGTGATGGAAGTTGGGGAAACTCTTATCAGTTACTCTTAGTAAAAATGGAAACAATCATCATTCGCACTAAATCATTCATCAGGGAATGAAAAAGCGGGTTTAAGAGCTGATTTGTAAAGAAAATCTGGCTCTTCAGCTCATTTTATGGAATCGAATAATAAATAAAATCTAATCATAGCCTGTGTTCCTTGCTATGACTTGATTTTAAATTTTTGAAACTTGCTATAAAACTGCGATTTTAATGCCGTACCATAAAACCAACGCAAGAGCCGAAAATCTTAAGCATATCCAATTCATTGCTGGGCACGACTTTGAGAAAATAAACGCTTTTATGGCTCAAATTCCTGAAACCCTTACGAATCAGAGACTTTATTGTAGTTTACAAATTAGCTGCAACAATCATAATAGATTTTTTGCTCAACTTCTGCAAGCAAGTAGCGGTTATTTAAGGTGAACATAGAAAAATTTATCCAACGCACAGAAATATTGCACAAGCGTTTGGCAGATTTATACCAAACTGCTAGTGTACTACCTTGGATTTCCCCGGATTTGTTGCCGGAAGCTTTTAAGGAACTCTATAACACCTCAAAGATAGTACAGTTAGCGGCGGAAGAACTTTATCAGCAAAACGATGAACTAGTAAAAACACGGAATTGGCTAGAAGCAGAACGCTACCATTACCAAGATTTATTCGAGTTGGCGCCAGACGGCTATTTAGTGACTAATACAGAAGGAATCATCCAAGAAGCTAACCTCACCGCAGCTAAGTTGTTGAATGTATCAAAGCATTTTTTAGTGGGAAAACCAATAGTTAACTTTATCCCTTTAGAAGAACGTCAGCAAGTTCGTCACGAACTGATACAGCTATCGCACTCAGACAGAGTTAGAGAGTTATTGGTACGTTTTCAACAACGTTATGGCGATTTCTTTGATGCAGCTTTGACAGTGGCAGTTGTTCGTAATAACCAGGGTAAGGCAATCTCTCTGCGCTGGATACTGCGTAATATTACCGAGCGTCAGCACTTAGAATCAGCAATAGTCAAGGATGACAGTGACATCTTCAACAATCGCCCCATACATAAATATGCTAAAGGAGAAACTATTCCCCTCAACCCATTAGTAATCTGGTATGTTTCTCAGGGTTTAGTTAAACTCAGTACCTACTGTGAAACGGGTGAAGAAATGCTGATAGGATTGGCAACAGCAGGAATGGTTTTTGGTTCTAGTTTGACATCTTTAAACATTTACCAAGCAACAGCCCTCGCTGATGTTGAGTTAGTGTCAATTTACGCGGTAGAGGTAGCAGCTTCTCCAACACTTAGCCATACACTTCTACCAAAAATTAATCAGCGGTTACAGCAAACAGAATCTTTTTTAGCCATTTATGGAAGACGGCGAGTACAAGAACGCTTCCACCATCTATTACAACTTTTGAAACGAGAAGTGGGTGAAACTGTACCAGAAGGAACTCGCCTAAGTGTTCGCTTTACTCACGAAGATATTGCTAGCGCCTGCTGTACCACTAGGGTAACAATTACACGATTGTTCGGCAAATTACAAGAAGAAGGTATAATCAGTTTCGACTTAAAAAAACACATTATCTTGAAAGATTTTGATTAATTAGTTTGTTGTAGATTAATTGTGTTTTTGTTAAGTAAAGATAAGTTGCCAGCCAATTAGGAAAATTGCTATATCTGCAAAAATATGGCTGATGTATCCAGGCCAAATTGAGCAATAATTTAAGTAGCACCATGACCAAACCGCGCCTGCTAGAAACACTCCTAATGAGCATAATGTTGTCGCACGCCAGTCAAAGTAAGCTGCCAAACCAACAATATGATGAATCGTAAAAAATAGTGCAGACAGTACTATAGCTAAAGGACTCGATACCAACATTTCACATTTACGATAGACAAACCAACGCCAGACAAATTCTTCAAGTAAAGAGTTGACAAATATCCAATACACTGAACCTACTAAGTAAATTAAAAAACTGTTCAATCCAATTTGCTTTGCTCGATCGCGAACATATTCAATATCTATCCATTTTGCGCCCAGTAACCAATAAACAATCAAGATGATGCATAGCATTAATAGCCCTAATCCGACTCCAGCCAATAAATCGCGTCTTTTAGGATATTCAAATTTTAAATTCTCTTTATCGACAAATAACAACCAAATAATGGGTAGTACCAACAACCAGATTTTAGATAATAAAGCTACTAAATGTCCTTGGAAGCCAGGAAGAATATACATTTGAGTGACAATGCCAAAGCTTGGAACTGGCACAAGCAACAACAGAGCTAGTAGTGCATTTCGATTTGGGTTAGATTTGAACATGCGAAAGTTTTGTTGTATTTCGATGGTTTTGACTTTTAAACATATCTATTTTTATAACCATAGTTTTGATATTAAGTTTGGATGATTAATTATAATAAAATCTATCAACTTATATTGAGTTTAATAGTGGTGAAACCTAACATGAACAAAGATAAAAAGTTGGGTTTAATTCTTCAACCCAACTTACAGGTATAATGTGTAAGCAAACATGATATTAAACGTAGTGCCAACTTCTTGATATCATTTGGTAGGAACAGACCTTTTGCCTGCACTACTCTGGTTTTCAAAATTAACGAGGATTACTATTACTTATTATCTGTAAACTATAAAACATGAGTATTATAATCAAACTTGAATACAGTGACACTTTGTACTTTGTCACATAAATTTAATAATAAAGCTTGTATAATTTTGTGTGTAATATTCCTTTGATCGCAGCATTGATATAATGATTTATCGTAAATCAAGGGGTTTAAGACCCCAACCAAAACACGTAGCGCGGAGTCGGAGCCACTCTGCCTCCAGTCAGTTACCCTGCGGGATCTTGCTACAGTTGGGGTTTAAATCCCCTTCTGAAAATGTCTAAAATGTTTGAATTTTGAATTTTGAATTGTTAACAAAGTTTGGGGGTTTAAGTCCCCTGTCTCTATAGACAGCAGGTTTTGTATCGGGGTTAAATCCCCGTTACAAAACGTAATTGCGAATTGCGAATTGCGAATTGCGAATTGGTTTAATGTGCTGCAATGCTGTGAAGGATATGGGATTTGATGCGGACATTAATATCCATCATGATAAGTATAGCTTTGCGTCAAATCCTAATATTATACAAACAGGGAATTCAAAATGTAGCCAAAATAATGTATATCTGATTAAAGGCGTATTGCTAAAATCGCTATCTCTAGGTTGGGCTACGCCTACGCAGCATTAAAAGCGGCTATGCACACACTTAGTAAAAAAACTCCATCATCAGGCTACATCTTAGCACTGGATTTAGGTACGACGGGCAACCGCGCCTTTGTATTTAACGCAGATGGCAAGATTGTTGGACAGGCATATAAAGAACTAACTCAGTATTATCCTCAGCCCGGATGGTTAGAACACGATCCTCAAGAAATCTGGCAGGATACCTTTTGGGTGATCCAAACCGCAATTGAAAATGCCCAGATTGCGCCATCAACGATCGCAGCTTTGGGACTAACTGTACAGCGCGAAACCTGTTTGATTTGGGACAAAACTACTGGTAAACCACTCCATAGAGCGATCGTCTGGCAAGATCGCCGCACTGCTCCCCTTTGCCATCAATTACAAGAACAAGGCTACGCTGAAGAAATTTACGATCGCACCGGATTAATCATTGATGCTTACTTTTCTGCTACCAAGCTCAGATGGCTATTAGACAATTTTACTGATATTGACCTGAACAATGTCTTAGCAGGTACTATTGATACCTGGGTGCTGTGGAATCTCACAGGTCGAAAAGTCCACGCCACTGACCACAGCAACGCCAGCCGTACAATGTTGATGAATCTCAAAACCTGTGAATGGGATGAGATTTTACTGGATCTGTTTCAAATTCCGGCTCATATTTTGCCCCAGATTCAGCCGAGTTTAGGAGTATTTGGAGTTACTGATGCTACTTTATTAGGCGCTGAAATTCCTATTACTGCTATCTTGGGAGATCAGCAAGCAGCTCTATTTGGTCATGGCTGCGATCACCCAGGTTTGATGAAATGTACCTACGGTACTGGTAGCTTTTTGGTTGCTCACACAGGCTCTGAAATTGTCCGCTCGCACCATCAACTCCTTTCCACGGTGGCATGGACACAAGCAAATTCCAGGGAGACTTTAGATGTAGGTTATGCCTTAGAAGGCAGTATGTTTACTAGTGGCGCTTGTATCCAATGGTTACGCGATCGCCTAAAGCTGATTAAAACTGCTGCTGAAACTGAAGCGATGGCCAATCAGGTAAAAGATAATGGCGGAGTCTATTTTGTGCCCGCATTTAGTGGATTGGGCGCACCCTACTGGGATATGAGCGCCAGGGGAGCCTTTTTCGGCATTACCGCTAGTGTACAACCAGAGCATCTAGTTCGCGCCGTCCTGGAAGCGATCGCTTATCAAGTTCTAGAGGTGGTGCAAGCAATTAACGCATCTAGCAATACTCCAGTTGGGCGATTAACTGTAGATGGTGGTGCTTGTGAGAATAATTTCCTGATGCAGTTTCAATCTGATGTGTTGGGTATTCCAGTTGAACGAAAGGTAATGCGCGATACGACCGTTCAGGGTGCAGCATTTGCGGCAGGTTTAGCTGTAGGATTTTGGGAGAGCTATGAAGCACTGGTGAAACAACGGCAAATTGAGCGTGTGTTTGAGCCGAGGAGCGATTTCCCCTTGTCCAACTTTGGTACTTGGCAAAAGGCAGTGAAACGTACTCTGGCTTGGGAGGAGTAGCCCTTAACGAAAAACGAGTTAAAACGAAAATTCATATCCTGAAAGGGGGAAGGTGAAGGAACAAATACTAGTTATCAATCATTTAGTCTCTAATGACATTGGAACATTAATAATAGGAAAGAATGACGCGTGGAAGCAAGACTTAAACATCGGAAAACGAAACAATCAAAATTTTACGCAGATTCCACATGAGAGATTTATTCATCAATTGAAATACAAAGCTGAATTAGCTGGAATTGATGTAATCATTACTGAAGAATCTTACACAAGCAAAGCTTCTTTCCTAGACTTAGATGTAATCTCAACTTATAAAAAAGGAATCCAACATACTTTTAGCGGTAAACGGATTCAAAGAGGATTATATAGAACCAAGTCAGGAAAACTTGTTAATGCAGATGTCAATGGTTATTATAACATTATAAAAAAAGCAATCTCAAACGCTTTTAGCAATGAGATAGAGGGTTTTGTAGTACACCCAGCAAGGTTAAACTTGCAAACTAGTTAGTAGTCAAATTTGTCTACAAAACTAGATACTATTAATCAGTCAAAATATCACTCACATATTAAGAAGCGCATGACTACTAAACCGAAGATTTTCATTGATGGGGAATCGGGAACCACAGGCTTACAAATATACTCACGCCTGAACCAACGGGATGATATTGAGTTAGTTAGCATTGAAGCATCTAAGCGTAAAGATGCAACTGAGCGAACCAAACTCATCAATGCTGTTGATATTATCATTCTCTGCCTGCCTGATGATGCAGCCCGCGAAGCTGTTAGCTTAGTCAGTAATACTAGGGTTAAGATCCTTGATGCTAGTACTGCCCATCGCACAGCTAAAGACTGGGTATATGGCTTCCCTGAACTAAATCCAGGACAGCGAGAGAAAATCGCCAGCGCCCAGTTTGTCAGCAATCCGGGCTGTTATCCCACAGGATTTTTAGCTTGTATCCGTCCGTTGATTGCCAAAGGACTCCTGAACAGTAACTTTCCCATCACCGTTAATGCAGTGTCAGGTTACTCTGGTGGCGGAAAGAATCTCATTAAACAGTATCATACCTTCCACGAACAGCAAGCCGGCGCAGAGTCGCTCTACCCTTATGGTATCTACGGTTTGCAGTTTGGGCATAAGCACGTCAAGGAAATGCATCAGTATTCAGGGTTAGCATCACCGCCGCTATTCGTACCCGCAGTGGGAGATTTTGAGCAAGGGATGCTGGTACAGATACCTTTACCACTGGCGACTTTGGATAATCCACCATCAGGTAAGATTATTCATCAAGCGATCGCTGACTACTACCAAAGTGAAAAGTTCGTGCAGGTTGCTCCATTCCAAGATTCTACTCTGCTGAGAGACGGAACATTTCTGGATGCGATGTCTACGACGGGCTACGCCTACGCACTGAACGGTACTAATATTGTTCAGGTTTTTGTATTTGCCAATGACACTACCAAAGAAGTCTTGCTAGTTGCTCGTCTTGACAACCTGGGTAAGGGCGCATCAGGAGCCGCAGTCCAAAACCTCAACATCATGCTCGGTTTTACAGAAGAGTCGGGATTGTCATGAAAGATAGTTAGGGAATGGGGAGCAGGGACAAGGGGACAAGGGGAGATGAGAGAGTGAGGGAGTGAGGCAGAAGAATTAATAACCAATGACAAATGACCAATGACCAATGACAAATGACAAATGACAAATGACAAATGCCCATTATCTCGATTTTTCTTTCAGTTCCTCAAGCAATTGAATTACATTATGCTCAAATGCTTTGTTTCGCTCTTGGACTGATTCAATTAACGGTTTATCAAAAAAATTAATGACATACTTACCGAACTGAATACCTAAAGGTCTTAAATGTCCACCTGCTAAAGTCTTCCGAAAATTTTCAGGTGGCTTTTGCAGAATATTAGTAAACCATTCACAGGTTGACTTAGCAATATTATCTGATTTGAAACAGACTAAACCCATAATATTAAATAGCCCACTATCCTTGATTAAATGCTGGGTTTCTTCAACAGCTGGTTTCACACCCCAACCGAGATTATCAATGATATCCGCTAAAAATTGAGGACGAATTGCGCTCCCTGTGTCAGCAATAGCAGGTGCTAATAAGATAGAAACCTGCCCTTTGATGAAAACATTATTAATTTTGATTTCCCGACCTACATAAGTAAAAATTAGTTTTTGAACTTCTACAATTTTTTGTTGAAGCTCCTCAAATAGAATGTTAATATCTGCAATAACACTTTCTATCTGTGACTCATCAGAAGTATGAGCTAACAGGTTACGAATAAACTGCTCTCTATCTTGAGGCTCTGGAGGTAGAGCAGTAAATCCTTCTAATAAAGAGATATATTTACAACCAAGGCTATGTCCAATCCAAGAAAAGTTTTTATCATCTAGATAGGCTTCATAGTCATATCCCTCAACACTTGCCATTCTCACAAGCTCTGGCAGAATTTCATACTGTTCTCTCATGAGAAAACCAGCTTCTAGATAATGGTTAAAACTAAAATTAAACGGCAAAAGAATAATTGTATATCCTTGCTCAAATAGAGATTGAAGCAGATAACGATAAAAAAGCATAGGGCCAAATGTACCAAAGAAAGCCCCCGCAATAAATTGAATTACTCCTTTAGGCTTTGGATGTAGAGCAACCCAACTGTGAGAAACTGGTTTAAATCTCAGTTTTAGATTCATATTTACCATGACTTATTTGTAGGTATATGCTAAATCTCCAAACTGAAATTGCTGCTTTTCGGATTATTCAAAAGATATTTTTAGGACTTACGCAAAACATAACGAAAGTAGCGGTAATTCATCAATTACCGCTACGCAATAATCAGGTTTTCAGGCACATCTTGCGTAAGTCCTGATTTTTACAAAACTGCAAATAGGCAGAACTCTCCTAATAGCGTTAACAAAGTTTGGGGGTTTAAGTAAAGAGCCTAACGACGGTAGAACGTTTTGTGTAGGGGTCTAAATAAGAGTCACAAAACGTAATTGCGAATTGCGAATTGCGAATTGCGAATTGGTTTAATTCCCCCTAGTTAGCCGTGGTTAAAACTATTTCACCTGAGCGCGGAAGCGGACAAAACCATAAGAATTAGCTGGTGTACCCGATCCGGTGGCTGCGGGTAGATTGGGAAAACTTGGGACTGTAATATTGACCACTACTGCTCCATTGGTGTTAGTACCGCAGTAGGATGGAGTACTTGAGTCGTTAGCTGTATAAAAACGCCCGCGATCGCTATCTGCTACATTGGTGAGATAAAGCGTAGGTGTAGTAGAACCAATAGCTAGGGCAATTCCTCGATCTGCTGTTGGTAAGCCACCATCATTAGGAGTCATACCATTAAAAGCAGTAGGAATCAAAGTAACATTAGTCGGAACTAAGTCACAGAATTTCACATTAGTTGCATTACCAAGACCATTGGAAAGAAAATATATAGTGTATTCCAATTCATCTCCCGGTTTGACAGTACCAGCATTAATTAATCCTCGCAAGTAGCCAACAGGCCATTTAGGATCGCTATCATCAGTAGCATAAGGTTCTGGTACATAGTTGCTGGCATTAGTAGCAACGTCACTGCGACCATCCACAATATCAGTTAAATCTTGGTTATTGAGGCGGGTGATGCGTTTAATTAACAATAAGTTAGGATTAGAATTAATAACATTTAATACTGTAAATAAAGTGGGGTCATCATCTGCCGTACTGGTAGGATTATTACCAATATTTACACCATTATCAGTAATTTGCAAGAACGAATTACCAAGAGTAGGTGGATTATTGGTAGCACCAGCAGAATCTGCATCTGTGAACACTGTACCAATAGTTCCTGTAGGATTATCGGGTGTGTTAAAAGTAGCATTTGCTTGGTTACTAATTGGATTACCGCCATTGGCATTATTAATCGTGGCAGTAATTTTAATGGTAATCGTATCACCTACACGAAGAATTCCAGAATTTGTCACAGCAACAACACCAACACCGTTGTAACTGGGATTGAGTGTAATGTTATTCCCTGAAGTTGCAGCAGTAATTGCTGCACTTACAAAGGTTAACTGTGAGGGTAATGAGTCGTTAATGACAAAGTTAATTGCATTGCTATTACCTGGATTCAGGTTGGAGTAAGTAATGGTATATTCGATGCGATCGCCTACAGTCACTGTTCCACTACTATCATTGTCTGCGAGGAAGCGAACAGATTTGGTTCCTATGACATTGGCTTGAGTATTAGTAGTAATTACCAAGGGAGTAGTGATTGCTTGACTTGGAAAATATGTCCAAGTATCTATTCCCTTAAAGTCACCATAATTACTACTAAATTCATGTTCTCCTGACACACTATTAATTCCTCTAGCAGCATTACGCGGGCTAGTAGCTCCCGTACCATTTAAGTTAATCGTTATACCATTAGCGGTAGTATAATTGTTGTCGTTGTAATAAATGGTAGTCGATCCAATCTGCTGGCCATTTTGATCTACAAGGTTAGGAAAAGCAGCAGGAGGATTTTCCATTGTGATTTTAAACCCCAGCGGATTATTTTCAGCATCCAACATGGGAAAGTGATATTCACCCGATCGTGTTGTGATTATGGCATTGTATGCTGCATTTCCTGGTAGAGGTTGGAGATTTACCCCACTTGCATTCTTCCCATCCCAAAACACCACATTTGAGCCGACAGACAACACATTTTGTATTACTCTATCGCTACTAGGGTCAAAAATGCCATCATTATTGGTGTCAATAATTATTTGATAGCTACCAGTTGAGGCAGCTTTGAAGCTAAAATTACCTCCCACACCTACAGAAGTTTGGTTCCCACTACCTCCAGTACCGCCAGTGAATTTGAACGAAGTCGGTACTGTGGGAATCGTCGCTGCAATAGGAATACTCAAAGAATTGAGGGTTGCGGTGTCGGGTCGATTGAAGAAAACTAGGTGGGTAATGTCTGTTGTAGTATCAGAAACATTCGGATCTTGGACTCGCACATTGCCGCTAAAGTTCAAATTATTATCAGTAGCGCCGCCAGCAGAATGGTAAACAGTGCTGTTATTTGTTTTATCAATATATCCCCGGTTATTAGCAAAAAAGATGAAGCCAAAGGGATCGACTCCATTCATGTCAGTTTCATAACGATACCCATCTTTGGTTTGAATATAAAGCTTAGAGTTGAGTGCTACGGGAGTACCACCACTGGCATTTCCTCCCATATTCATAGCGATATAGTTAGTAAAAACTCGCCCTTTTTTGGCAACACCGTTACTATCCCGAACTGTGATATCCCAAGCAGCTACCCCTGAAAGTTGAGTATTACCTGTAGGAAATGCCGCCGTTGCAACTGTTGGCGGCGGATTGCCTGTACCACTTGTATTTACAGAACGAAATTCAACTTCGTAAATACCAGTTTCTGTAGCGACGAAAGTACAAGGGGTATAGCCACCAGCATTAGGTAAAGGGCCGGCCGTTTCTTTGGCAACGGTGTCAATCCAACCAAAACCAGTAGCCAGAACATCACAAGAGCCATTTTGACTACCAAAGGGACTGCGGTAAACGATATCTTGTGGGTTTGAGAAACTAGTATTCACACTAGAGCCAAGATTAACTGTTTCTCCTTGTTGAACATAAACTTTGAGTATGGTTTTCCGAACAATACCTGCCAGTAGTAAATCTGACCATTCCAGGTAAGGTCTGTATCCACCATCAGAAACTAACTCTTTGCTGCCTTCAGCCCAGCTAGGTTGGATACCATTTCCTAAAATACATAAAAAAAAGCCCAAGCTACTGAGCCATAGTTTTTGGCGACTACTTGTTAATGGCTTTTCCATAGTTTTTTTTACTGGGTTATCCACAGTCAAAGAAAATCTATCATTTTTATCAATATTTACTGTGGCGATCGCTCTTAATTTCTTAAATAAAGATTTCATGATTTAGTTCCAATAAAAATACATAATATGCAAGTAATAATATTGAGCTTATAAATATACACATACCAGAATAAAAATTGAAAAGTTTTTGCACTAGATTTAAAGCCGATAAAAATCGTTACGACAATAGTATTCCCATGGGGAAGGGTTAAATTCGTAAGAGATGTTCATTGCAACGTCTCTACATTAAATAACCGTTTTATATTTCACGCTTTTGCATCCCTCTCATTGCAGCCTTGAGTTTACCGACCAAAGTTTTCATCACTGATTCCTGTGGCTGGCGCGCTACAGGTTTTTGTTGTCCAAAGCCGTCAAACAATTCGTTGAGCTTAACTGTAAAGCCTAAATACGCGCCTCCTGCAGAACGTGTTCCTGAGAAATCCCGGTCATCAACTTTACCAAAGACGTAACCAGCCGAAACGCGCAGATTAGGCGTGAGGTAGTAGCCTGTTTCAAGAACAAAGCCCGTTTCACTGTAGCTAGACTGACCAATTACACGAGCTTCACCCACCAAATCCCAGCTATATCCCAAACGATAGGTAGCACGTACTTGGGCTAGATTTACTGTGCTAGTACCAGCTAAATCACTAGCTATGTAAGAGGTACTGTTACGCAATGCATACTTACCGTAGAATTCCCATTGCCAGTTAGGAGCATAGATCGCTTCTAAAGCAAAGGTATGGTCTTGGGAACCCGTACCACTTCCTAAGAGGATGGTGTCAGGAATGGTTGATGGATTTTGGCGATATTCATAACGTAATAAAGCATTAAATTTATCGCTATTGGGATCGCGGTAGGCTAAACCCAGTTTTAGGTTAGCAGTATCTCCCAATCCTGAAAGCTTTTGATTGGAAGAACCGGCTTGTTGATAACGTACCAAAGCTGTGAGAGCAGGAGAAATTTTACCCGCAGCACCTGCGGTAATTACTGTATTATTACCACCAGAAGAGGAACGATGTTCATAACGGACGCTAGCTTGAAACTGCGGATTATCACTGTATTCCAGACCCACACTGTAGCTATCGCCACCATCAAATCCGATCGCAGATGCAGCTTGACCAAAGGCGTAGGGTTGAGCATATTGTTGACCTGCCAAAGTGCGTCCGAAGAAGTTGCCAAATACGTGTTCGTAAGCAACGTTCAGCCGCAATCCAGAAGCAATAGTCCAACGGTTATTGATACCAATTGCTCCTTGGGTAGTCATTTCGTTAGCACCACCCAAAATTGAGTAACGACCAGTCAAGGTAGTATCCGAGCCGAGTTTGTGTTCGCCATTGACACTCAAGCTAGTGATGGAATTACCCGAATATTGACCGCTAGTGTAAAACTGTTGGGCCAGACTAACGCTGACACCAGGAATTACCGCCCAATTCAACCCCAAAATACTACGGTCTGGGTAAATAGCATTTTTTTGGGAAGATAAGCTGAGTTCATTTTGGGCTTGGAATGTCAGGTTTTTAGCGAGGGGAACTGAAAAACGCGATCGCAGTTGATCGGAATTACTACTTAGGGTACTGTCGGGGATGCGGTCTTCCAGTTGACGATGAATCCAATCCAGATCGATAGTGGCGCTACCGAGACGTTGTTGAATCCCAGCAGAAATCGTCGTCAGTGAATTATCAACCTTGCTACCAGGTATCGCCTCATAACGCGGTGCAAACAGTTCTTCAAAGGTGTCTAGGGGTTGGGGAGCAATCCCAAAATTGTCTTCGTGGTCGTATTGCGCTCTGACGTTGGTAGTTGAGGTGAGTTTAGCTGTAACCTGCGCTCCATAACGGGTTTGTCCTGGGACAAAGCTGATCGTGGCATTATTGGCAAAACCCGTATCAGCAAAGCGATAATAGGCACGACCTTGAATCCCATTAGCAATCTTTCCTTCAGCTTCTAAACGGTAAGCATCACCTCTGATTTTTCCCACCACATCAGAATCATTCGTGGAATGGGCATATTCTGCGATTAACTTACCATTGTCACCCAAAGCAATCAGGGCATCTGCACCATAGAGTTGAAAGTCGCGCACCCCATGATTTTCTTGAACGTAAGTTGCTCCTATCCAACTTTCGGAGTTAAGTTTGCGGGAAAGATTATATTGCAAACGACCAGCATAGATACTTCCATCAGAGTCTTCGCTGTCATATTGATAGCTAACAACAATCCGACGTACCAATACTTGTCCGGTTTGATCGATATCGGTGCGTAGGATAGGTTCGCGGAATAATAAAGTACCGCGATCGTAGTCGATTTCGTAGTCTGGGCCTCGGTTAAGTTGTTTCCGTTTTAATACAGTCCCAGGCCGATTGAGTTCTTCTAACTCGATAAACACATTTTCACTACCTGCTTGTAATAGTCTGCGAGAGAGGAAGTAATAACCACTAGTACCATCAGGAGCAATAGTATCTCGTTGAAACCCTTCTAAGTGGTCGCCATAGAAACCTGTAATTTGGAAGTTTCCTAAGTTGTAGTTAGCTTTAAAACCGTGGAGTTGACGGGTGATAGAAGTAAATTGCTGCGATCGCCGCGCAAATTCTTCTGTATTATAGTCACCCCACATAGCATAATCAGGATCGGAGCCAGGGGTACGAGCTGAACGCTCAAAACGCAAAAATACACTGTCAATGGAAGGAGCGACCACATCAACTTTCGAGCTATCGCCGTAGACAGGATAGTTTTGCTCGCCGAATTGGTAAGTTCTAAACAGGCGATTATCGCAGTTGCAATCTTCATTGAGGCTACGAGAACTGTTGTATGCACCTGTAAACAACCATTCTCCGATCGCACCAGTGGCAAATATCGCTGAATGGAAATCTAATTGCGTTCCGTTGTTTTTGTCAGGAGGGAGGAAATCACGGAAACTGCCGTAATAATTTGTACCTCTAGCACCCAAACGCAAATCTATTACCCCTGTCACTAAACTCGGACGCAGCGCCGTTTCAAATTGGAGTTGGGTGAAGGCTTCTAAATCATTTGCGATCGCGCGAATTGTCACAGTTTCTGCTTTCAGTTGCGATCGTAACATCGCTGTAAATTGCCCTGCTTTCGCCTCCACTTGAAATCCCGGTTCATCGGGTTTGAAGTCTTTCCCAACCAACTCCCCAGCAGAGGGTATCAGGGTAACAACAGCATCACGATTCGAGCGATTGCCGTTTGCATCGATCAGTTGACCCCTGATTGTAGCGGTAGAACGTCCATCTGCTGGGATACGAGACTCAACTGTTTCTAAAGTTAATTGCTGTGGCGCTCCCCGCACTGCAACTTGCACTGTTACAGGGGGTTCTGTTCCTCCAACAATTTGTGCAGAGATGGTGTTTGCACCTTCTTTTAACGAGACACCATACCATGTCTGCTTTACCAAGTTGGTCGTAGCATCAGTTTCCGTCCGTCCCACTAAAGAAGGGTCTACCAACACCCCATTTACCCGCAATTCCACTTGACTACCAGCAGGAAACTGCACAATCACCGTGCTAGCTTGTACATCTACAACACTGTCAGCCGTTGGAGTCAGGATTTTAATTGTTGTAGAGATAGGGACAGTGGGGGACACGGGAAGATTTTCATTTACCCCTTGTCCCCTTGTCCCCGCGTCTTCTACTCCTGCAATTTTAGTTACTGGTTGAAATGGTTGTATTTCCCTTGTAGAAGCATGAAACAGTGTTTCAGTATTTTTACGTTCGTCGTTCTTCTCCTCTATTTCGACTACTTTGCGTGAGTCTCTGGGCAAATCAACAGAAGTTGCAGGTTGAAATGGGTGTATATTCGTTTCACTTGGCTGGAAATCTGGAATTTCAGGAGCCGATGCTGAAGAAGTTGAAGCAAATTTGAGAGATGGAGAATCCTGCTCAGAACTTCCCAAGAGATGGGGAGAATTTGAATCTATATTTTTTTCAGCAACTTTGTTCCGATCCGCTTGATCTTTAACCTGACTTTTCACATCATTTGGAAAAACCAAAGGTAAATCTAACCTCTTCTTCCCTAATAGGGAACGGGGAGTATTCAAAGCCTTTCCCCTTTTAGGGGAGAGGTTTGGAGAGAGGTTTTCCAAATCCCTTGAAAAGTCAGGAGCTTCAACACTCTTTTCTGCTTGCGAATGGGAATCAGGAAAATGGAGTTTTTCACTAGTGATTTCTGCTTTGACAATTGTTGAGTACAAAATAAGGCAGAGAGCTACTGGAATCGCCCCGATCAATCTCAGGTTAAATGTAGTTATACAGTGCAGTCTGGGTTTCATTTCTTGACTGGCTCCTGAAATGTGGGGGTGACAGCAAAGTTCATGCGTACTAAGCCACCAGGCTCTAAATGCACCAAGCGAGATTGGCTATTTCGTTCGCGGAATTTTTCGTTATGAGCTAGGGTATAACCTGGTACACTGCTGAGGTCTAGTGCACCTGTGTGGTATCCAGGTAAGGCATTAGCTAAGGAGAACAAACCATTAGGATCTGTTGTGATCCGGTTTCCGTCCTCCAAAAAAATCACTGCATTGGGTACTCCAGGCTCACCACGCTGTTGTTCACCGTCAAAGTTTTTATCAACAAACACCCGACCGATAATCGTGCCACAGTCAGAAACGATTCCTGGACGAATTTTCAATTGGTGCGTTGCTGGGCCATCCTTAGTGCTAAAACGGTTATCAGCTCGTTGGGCATTAACGATCGCAGTGTTGCGACCATTACCACGCAATGCATCGGCTGTTAGTTGAGCAGCGTAGGCAATATTCAAGACTTTCTCTGGGGGAATTGTCACGTCTGTGCGGAATGTCACTGTATTACCATTGCGTTCTGAGGCGATCGTGACTAGTTGACCATCTAGTTCTCCCCGCACAGATTTCGGCAAGAATTGGAATCCTAAAGGTAGGTTGTCGGTGACAAATATATTATTCAAACCAGCATCAGCAAGATTTTTTACCGACAGGCGGTAGATTACCGTATCTCCAGGTTCAGCAGTAGCGCGATCGCCTGTTTTGATAATCTGCAACTGATTGGCTTGACACAAATTTGTGGTGAATTCAAAGGCTAATAAATCCAGTCCCACCGTTTCTGCATTGGGAACTAAAACAACTGTTTGCTCTAGCCTGGTTTCACCTGTAAGACTAATTGGTTGACCATCTAGAGAACTAGCAACATATCGCACGACATTATTACCTTGTGTGCCAGTACTACCAAGAATTTCAATCTTGATCCGCCGCTGTTTGTAGAGAGAATTTGGTGGTGGATTAACTACAAATATGTAAGTTCTACCTGCATCGGTTTGACCCTTATTCGGATCGAGTAGGAAATTGTAGACACCCGCAGGGTTATTTGTAACGAAGTAAGGATTACTATTCTCGGTATTTGGAGATTTACCACCAGGAACGTTGTTATTAGAAATATTTGGCAACTCTGTTCTAGTCAGAGAAACTAAGCTGCCTAATTCTGTCCCCGTTGGGTCGCTAAAGTTCGGTTCGTATACCCCAACTGAAAAACCTGTATAGTCAGGTAAAATTGTGCCAGCGCAACCTAAGATCCGTCCTAATGGATCGAGTAATGGGCTAGGACTAACATTGATTTGACTAGAATTTCCTTGATATTGATAATTACTGGCAGAATCTGTATAAGTATAAGTAGCTTGATTTCTTAATGGCACAGACGCAACCAGATTGTTAGTCTGTTGCGCGATCGCTGGCATATATATAGTAGTATGCAAAAAATTTCCCAGAAGAACAGTAGCTGTTAACCGTCGCCACCAGCTACCGCTAGAAGTAATTTGCTTTTGGTTTTGAGGACGGCTCACCGAACACATCTCCTCTGAAATGTCAAGCTTGTTGTTAATAAAAGCATCTATTTATTTAGGGAATCCAGTTAAGCCAAAACCGTTTAAAAATCTCGTTTTCAGGTTCCATGTGGAAATATTGTTGATTGCAGCTGTTTTTCGAGTCAGGAAGGCGGCGTGTCCTTGCGTCCCAATCAGCGCACTTGGGTTTGATAAGTTGCCTTGACTCTCGTCTTCGCTGCAAGTGATGGAATCTGCAAACGGATATGGGTGTAAGCAGTGGCTGGGGCTGGTTTTGTTTCCACTTTGCCGCCAGGAAGAGTAACTTTAACAGTGGGATTTTGGACAAAGCTACGCCCGCCATCAATGCTGTAAACAACTTTGGCATTGTTGGCGACATTAGTAGAATTCAGCACGTAGACCATTCCTTTGGGAATAGGTTGATTAAAAGTCAAATTACTCACTGGGCGATCGCTCTTATTTTCGCCACTCAAGGTATATCGCAATACATCTCCTGGTTGCACCACAACTTGACCTTTCAAAGGTTCCCATTTCTGGCTTTGCTTACCTTGCCCATCCCGTGCCACCACTTGCTTTTCTGCTTCTAAACGCAATTGAATTTGCCCTTGAGTTTTGACATTTTGAGCAACAGCACTTTCTGAATGCCATACATTTGCAATTCCCGGAATTTGACCAACAAATGGAACTGTAATAATCAGAGCGAATGCTCCTAAACCTGCAAGAGAAACATGCTTCATATAAATAACCTCAAAAAAATTCCAGAATGTGAATTGTTGACTTATCTTTCCCAGCTTTTGCTAAGAAAAAGTCACTCTCCTATTTGCTTGCTGTTTGGGGTTGGGGATAAGGTCAAATGGTTCGCAGACTCTTCTGTATCAGAGTCTGCAAACTTCGGAGTCCCCAATCCGAATTAGTTCACCTTGCGTTGGAAGGTAAACGTTCTTTGAATACCCGGTGCGATCGTGCCAGTGACAGTATCTATGTACTTAGCAACATCAGTGTTTGCCGTAGTTCCAGTTTGGTCGATACCAGAGTTAGTAGCTGGATTACCACTAAAGAATTGGATGGTTGCACTCCCGGAATCCTTAGCTGAACCAACAATATTGCTAGTATCAATTTGACCGCTAGCATCGTTGTCTAATGCCCAGTTATTGGGGCTTTTCGTACCATCTTCAGTAATCACAACTTTGTTAGCATTCAAAATCACATTCCCAGTTCCAGATTGAGGATCGGAAATATTTGTGTATTGAATTTGGTACTCAATAATGTTTCCTGGTGCAGGCTTTTTCGGATCGATACTGAATGTGCCATCATTCCCCTGAACTACAGGCCCAGTACCTTGTAAAACTCGCGACACTTTCAGTAGTTTCAGGAAACCAGTGTAGACGCGATCGATAGTAATGTTGGTTGAATCGGGGGTGTTATTGTTTCCACTATCCTTAATTC
Organism: Nostoc sp. ChiQUE01b; assembly: GCF_034531255.1. Classification (NCBI taxonomy): domain Bacteria; kingdom Bacillati; phylum Cyanobacteriota; class Cyanophyceae; order Nostocales; family Nostocaceae; genus Nostoc; species Nostoc sp. ChiQUE01b. Next base: position 88,369 of record NZ_JAVRBM010000020.1, read on the forward strand.
CATCACCATTAGTATCTGTTGTGTAGTTGTCAATCGAAGCAATGATGAGTACTGGAAAGCCTTTATTAATATCAGTGGATAACTGCGTACCTGGAGGTAAATCAACTTCTACACCATAGTTGAGAGTTGCATTAGGAGCAAAGTTGGGGATTGTAATTGCTGTACCAGTTATGCTGAAAGCTCCATTAGTGTAGGTATAAACAGCAGACTGACTATTATAGGTAATAGTCACCTTCGTACCATTTGGTAAATCTGCTGGTAGCGTTGGCTCTATCTTCAAAACACCTGAGTCAGTACCACTATTTTTAACTGTGTTGGTAAAGCCAACTGATTGTGGGTCAAGAGTACTACCAGGTGCTGTACCAGCAGGAACAAGAGAAGATTTGTTAGTGAAGTCATCGTTGGTTAAACCTGATGGCCCAGTAGCATCTGGGGCATTTTGCGGCCCGTTGAGTAAGGCTGAAGCAACAGGTGCTTGCACCGTGAAGACGTTTGCCTCACCACCTGTACCAGTACCACTGTTGTTATTACCCGTGTCAGTTCCAGTTTCTGGAGATGCTGGAGTGTTAATATAGCCATCATCAACGTTGCCAGGCGGTAGAGTATCGGGAACACCATCACTATTGCCATCAGTACCCAGAGGAGGTGTCATACTGCCTGGGGAACCGTCGTAGTTACTGGGATTTTGGTCGCCAGATTCGTCGTATACTGGGAAATTGTTGGTAGGCGTTTGACCAAACAATTGAGCGATATTAGCGACGGTTAAGGGTGAAGATGCAGTTGATTTAACAGCTAGCTGAATCGAGAAGCCATTTACCGTTGTACCAGGAGCAATGGAAGTAATAGTCGCTGGATTATTGATAAAACCAACGCGAGTGACTGAGGCCAGAGAGGGTGGTGCTGTTGTAGTCCAACTAGCTGTATTAGCATTAGTTGTAACTGAAGTAATGGTATAGACAGTTCGCCAACCAGGAGGTGCAGTTGGTGCTACTGCCAAATCTGTACCCGCAGGAATCGCATCAGAAACCAAAATATAGTTGCCAGCAACACCATCAACATTGATGCTTGTACCCGTCAAAGCTGCCGGTGTAATTCCCTGTCCTGTGGGATCGTTGGACTCAACTCGCAAACTCAAATCGTAGGTCAACTTGTCATCTGTAATCGTAGTTGTGGCAGCATTGTTATAGCCACTGCGAATCTTGAGAATGGTGGCTAAAGCGTAAGTCTTCACCGTTAAACCAACTTTAATTTGCTCGGTGGCGCTAGCTTCCCGCGTACCATTAACTGGTGCACCAGGTACTTCACCAGTAACACCAGTATCGGGGTTATCTACAGTGAATATGTCACCACCATCAGGACTCCGCAGTTGGTTTTGAGCATTACCAGGAGTATTACCAAGAGTAACGGTAATGATGTCGTTAGTTTGGGCACCAGCTTGTACAGTGACTGGGACACGTACCAAGACGGTACCACCAACTGGAACTGAGGGTGTGTCTACACCGCCTTGGGGGATGTTTGTCCAAGTTTGACCGCCATCGGTGCTATATTGCAGGCTATTAGCTGTACCACCATTTGGTAATGTGCCAGAAACTGTACCCGGCCCAGTTGTTGTCGCTTGGTTGGGAATGTGAAATTTAGTGGGGTCATTACCTACGTTGGTCAAGGTGTAGGTGTAGATTAGTAAGTCGCCAACTGCAACATTACCGCCATTGTTATCTGTGACTCCAGAAGCTGTGACGGTAATCCCAGCAACCTCTGCTACAGTAACTACGACAGTGTTAGAAGTGGCATTGATTGTTGTCCCTGGATTGTTGGGATCTTCGTAGGTTGCTGTCGCTGTATTACTGATAGATGTACCCGCAGTAGTTCCGTCAGCTAATACTGGTGCGAGAAATTGGAAAAGGCTACCAGTTAATAATGCTGTTGCTACTAGAAATTGGTAAAATTTACGCTGCTTATTTACAGATTGATTTCGATTAACCATAGAAGTAGTTTGTTTGCTGAACTTGTATCTCAGATTTTGAGACAGGATAAAGTTCGGCAATTCCCTTTCAGGAATTACCGATTATAGCTACCCAAAACTTCAACATTTCGGGAATGCCCATTTAAGGAGTTAAATTATTGACACTCCTTAAAAACTGTATTGAGACAATAACCAGAAATAACTTGTCTACTTTTTTTACGCTTACCTTTGAGAATCAAAGCTGGCAATCGCAAATATGTGTAATTTGTTACTGTATTTTTGGATGTTAGAGATATGCATATCAAGGTAGCTTTTAAAGCAAAAAAAATCTTCCGTAGAAATAAGTAACTTCTTTAGCTATGAATGAGTGCATCAAAGCTGAAAAATTAACTTTATTTTGGCAACACACATAGCAATTTTAGTGGTTAAATCAGATGCTAAAAACGCTACAAATTATATATATAAATGTTTTTGAGTATTTGCTGTCAGAAATATATATTGCTCTGTAGAGTCATTTTGATAAAAAAATTGAAAGTTAACTGAGCGATCTAGATCGCTTAAATAGGATATTAATTTCAATAAATGCAATTTTATCATAGTTAAAATGCGATTTAATCATATATTTTACCGTGTTAATGCTGAGTAAATGAAGCTATTTTGTTTTTTCCTAACATTAAATATATAAGTGTAAATACTAAAAACAGAGATTACTAGTATTAAAGGTTTACAAGAATCATTCCTCTCAATACCAAACATACCCGATAGTTTTTGTCGGGTATGTTTGACTGGTATTTTTGCTCGTGTTAGTATCAGGCGACAAGTGACAGACAAACAGGACAAACAGGGAAAGCTAGTTTATGACTCAGGCAATCAAAACCCAAACCCAAACCCAAACCCAAAGCAGCACTGCCTACTTTCAAGCCTTGAAGTGTAAGGAATGTGGTGCGGAATATGAACTCAAAGCCAGTAATGTTTGTGAGTCATGTTTTGGCCCGTTAGAAGTTAAATATGACTACAACGCCCTACGTCTGACTGTCACTCGTGAAACAATTCAAGCTGGCCCCAATTCAATTTGGCGCTACCGTCCCTTTTTGCCCGTCGCAACTGACAATGTTATAGATGTGGGAACTGGTATGACTCCCTTAGTTCGTTCCCACCGTCTTGCACGCCGCCTGGGTCTAAATAAGCTTTATATAAAAAATGATGCCGTGAATATGCCCACCCTGAGCTTTAAGGATCGGGTGGTGTCAGTCGCTCTATCCAGAGCGCGAGAGTTAGGTTTCACTACTGTTTCTTGTGCTAGCACTGGTAATTTAGCAAATTCTACAGCTGCGATCGCAGCTCATGCTGGTTTAGACTGCTGTGTGTTCATCCCCGCAGATTTAGAAGCTGGTAAGATTCTCGGTAGCTTGATCTACAGTCCCACACTGATGGCCGTCAAAGGCAACTACGATCAAGTCAATCGTCTCTGTTCTGAAGTTGCGAATACACATGGCTGGGGTTTTGTCAATATTAATCTGCGTCCTTACTACTCTGAAGGTTCCAAGACGCTAGGTTTTGAAGTTGCAGAACAATTAGGCTGGGAACTACCCGATCATGTTGTTGCTCCTTTAGCATCTGGTTCGCTCTTTACAAAAATTTATAAAGGGTTTCAAGAATTTGTCGAAGTTGGTTTAGTAGAAAATAAGAGCGTTCGTTTCAGTGGCGCTCAAGCTGAAGGTTGCTCACCCATTGCTCAAGCCTTCAAAGAAGGACGCGACTTTATTAAGCCAGTAAAACCGAATACAATTGCGAAATCGCTAGCGATCGGTAATCCAGCAGACGGTATTTATGCTGTGGAGCTAGCTCAGAAGACTGGTGGTAACATTGAATCAGTCAATGATGCCGAAATTATTGATGGTATCAAGCTGCTAGCAGAAACCGAAGGTATCTTCACAGAAACGGCTGGTGGTACAACCGTAGCTGTGCTGAAAAAACTGGTAGAAGCTGGCAAAATTGATCCAGATGAAACTACCGTGATTTACATCACTGGCAATGGTTTGAAAACCCAAGAAGCAATCCAAGGCTACGTTGGTGAACCCTTGACTATTGATGCTAAATTGGATAGTTTTGAACGTGCGCTAGAGCGATCGCGTACTCTTGATCGCTTGGAATGGCAACAAGTTCTCGTTTAATTAGGAGTTATGAGTTATGAGTTTTTTATTCATAACTCCTAACTCTTAACTGTATTCCTAACTCTTCACTTTGTACTTCTATGGCTGTAACAGTTTTAGTTCCTACGACTCTTCAGAATTTGACTAATAATCAAGCTAGTCTAGAATCCAACGGTAGCACCATTGCTGAATTGTTGGACTCCTTAGAACAAAGCTTTCCTGGTATTAAATCTCGGTTGTGCGATGAAGAAGGCAAGCTACGTCGATTTGTAAATTTTTACGTCGATAGTGAAGATATCCGCTATTTAGATGGTATTAACACGGCCTTGAAAGATGGCGATGAAGTAAGTATTGTCCCTGCTGTTGCTGGTGGTTAATCCTGAGAAAATCTACCTAGATTTAGTAAATGAATACATTTAGGCTTGCCGTGAATGGCAGGCTTATTTTTATTAATTTCAAATTTAGGTTTTTCGAAGTAACTCCTACCCAAAAAGTATTCAATTTGTATAATTTGATAAAGAAGTAAATCACAATCAGTTAGTATATCTTCAAATTTTATTGCAATAGTACATTGATTTTATTTTGGGATGTTGTTATGCACTGGATTTATATAGAGGTTTGGTGGTGAACCAAACTTTTTTATATCTATTGAAAATATGTCATTGGGCATTAAAAGAGATATTTTGATTATTTATACCAATTTTCTAAAATTTCCCAACAAATCAATCTCCGCGTCTCCCAAAATTATCAGCGCTGGCTTGCAGCACATCTTGTGGGAAGCCGCAGAAGCTTCTTATTATCTTATTATTTGAAACTAAAACTAAAAACTAAAAGTACTCCGCAGAATGCCGATAGTAACTGAGTCGCTATCTGGTGTATTACCTGGCTGTATAAGATGAATTATCCCTGGTGTAATACTGATATTATCTGTTAGTTGTAAACGATAAAATGCCTCAATTTGAGTGGTCGTACCTGGTTGTCCACCTGCACGTCCTAAACCTGTATTGATAAAATCAGGGACATTATTTCCTACAGGTAAGTCGCTACTAGTGATTTTAGGAGGTTGACCGACATAAATTCCTGCTAAATTTCCTTTCTTCAATAAATCAGGGAAATTCAGAAACACCATATAATTTGTCGTTTCTACACTTCCCGATTGCCCAGGAATATAAGATTTAGTATAACCACCCCACGCACCTGCGCTGATGCGGGGAGAAATTTGCCAAGTCAGAGTCGCACCCACGGCGTTAGTTTGTAGTGGTGCTGATTTTCCGGTAGTGGTATTAACTGTAGTTAAGCATTCATCGCCAACAAAGGTTAGTAAACAACCATCCGAAGCGTAATTGTTAACGTAATATAAACTTAAATCTAGAGTATCCGTTGGTGTCAGCAGTAATTGCACACCTGTAGTGGTGGTTCCATCAAATAAACCACTACCTTTACCGGGATTTCCTGGTTGATAACTAGTATAAATTGCCTGCAAACTAGCACGTTTCGCAAATTGCCAATCAATTGCTATACCACCGTGACCATATCCCATATTTAAAATTGGGTTTCTTTGAGCAAAATAAGATAATGGCCCTGTTGCAGCACTTTCTACCCGATTAGGGCCTCGGAAAGCAGCTGGCATACTTACGCCTTCTGTTCCTACCATTACTGCTAATTTATCTGTCACCAGCCAATGAAAATTTAGGTCACTTACAATCAAGCTATCTGTAGGAAATTCGTAGCCAAGTAAAACATCATTTCGAGAAACACTATTAGTAAATCTAGGCGAAGTTGTTCCGTTACCATCTAAAAGACCTGTAAATAAATAACTACGGGGAGTGATTTGGCTAGTTAAATACAGCTGGGCCAGGGATATAAGATTAATATTTGTCCCGGCATCATCTGTATCCTTCTGTCCATCTCTAGGATTAACATCACCACGATTGTTAGTTCGTCCTTGAATGCCGACTATCAGTAGTCCACTGAGTTTGGTTGTTGTTGAGAATTGGTTGGCTTCGATTTCAGCAGTTTTGGCTTCTAAATTATCGACGCGACCCCGCAAAGTTGCTAATTCAGGGGCAAATTCTGACTGTAATTTTTGTAATATTGCTAAATCTTCGCGAGTGACTAAATCGCTGGTGGCTGTAGTGATTAATTCGTTGATTCTATCTAAACAAGCGTTTACACCCGCAGCAAATTCATACCGAGTTAAGGCGCGATTACCGCGATAGCTGCTATCTGGATAGCCGGCTATACAACCATAGCGTTCCACCAAAGACTGCAAGGCTTGGAATGCCCAATCGTTGGGTTGTACGTCTTTAAGTTGAGATACCGATGTAACTTGGGCCATCGGTTCTTCTGGAGAGAGGGAGGGGGATGCTCCCATAATATTATCGCCCTTAACTCCTATCTCTTGAGTAGTTTCTGTATTTATGTACTCTTGTGCTAATGCTTTTTGTGTAACTCCATTTACTCCCGCAATTAGTAACCATGCGAGCATCCAGGTTTGGCGATGACTACGGCTAATAAATTTACCTTTCAATTTTTTACACTCTGCTCACATACTTAAGTGAAGAGTGTATTCGCGATCATCTAGGGTTCACATGGGGACATTTACGGATTTTGTCCCAAATTAGACTTAATGCTTCTGGGCAACTTTTGAAAGGGCGAGTATAACAGGGTAATGGGGACTGGGGACTAGGTACTGGGGACTAGGAAAGAGTTTCTCAATCCCTAATCCTCAATTCTCTAATCCCGAATCTATGGCAAATCGTTCACGCAAGCTGACGCCAAAAGCTTCTAAACCAAATCAATCTCGTGCTGGTGCGATGAAACGCGTCGCTAAAAAACCTCAGAAAAAGCTAAAACGAGGAAGTTGGTTGCCGTCAATACTAGCGATCGCAATTCTGTTAAGTAGTGCTAGTCTAATTATGGCTTTTGCTTGGATTAGTGTTCTTTTCATCTTCAATCCAGACGAGGTAAGCTGGCTAAATAAAATTTTACCTGCATGGGCACAAATCCCCCTTGGTAAACACGAACGCCCCCAAACTCTTAAACAAATTCAACTCGATTTGAGTAAAAAAAACCAAATATTTGGGGAAACTCTACCTTTACATCAGGATGTGAAAACCTCATTTTTACTACCAGTTTTTCAACAGCGTGCTAATTGTCTATCTGATTGTGAAGAACTGGTGGAACTTAGGGTTTACGAGCGCTCAGAAGAGTTAGAGTTTAAATCTCAGTCAGAAAGTTACTACTATCTAACGACTCAATTATCTATAACTGGCCCAGATGAATCCTTTGTGATTTCTTCTTTGCTTGATGGAACATCAGAACCCCAAGATATTAGTATTCCCTTACCTTTAACTGAAGTGCAACGCTTTGAAGGTAAGACACCATCATCAGGGGTTTGGTTTGATTTGCGGGGTAAACGCCAACAAGGAACTGGTTCTATCCGCTACGGTTACGTCGTATACTACAATCCAGAACGCACAAATTTACTACAAATGTTGTCTTGGACTAGTCCTAATGGACAATTGCCCAAATGGCAGCAGGTAACTGGTGATGGTACAAAAGAGTTAGTTGTCGAGCAAACAGTAGGTTTAGAACCGCACTTACAGGTTTACCAAGTCAAACCTCTGAAGTTATTTCTCAAACCAATTCAATTGGAGGCAATTACCCTCAAATCATCGACCCTCAAGGATTCTGGATACCAAAACGCCCTGTCAATTGCCCGTAGCGGATTGTGGACACCAGCTTTTGAATGGTTGAAATTCATCAAGAAACAGCGCAAAGGAGTTTTACCAGAAGCGGCGCAAGCACAAATGGATTTGATTCGCTTGCATTCCCAACTTACTAAAACCCAAGCCCAGAAAATTTGGGCCAGTCCTAGTCAAGAAGTGCTGGCAGATTTGATTGATGGTCGCTGGGAAAAAGCTTTACAGGTGTTTGAAACGTCGCCACATAATGCCCAAGAAATTGCTACTCTACTCAAAGTTGATAAAAAACGGTTGTGGAATCGCACAGCAGCGGCCTTGCAGGTGAACCCAAATAGACGAGAGGTGCAAGCTTGGTTTGCGTTGATTTTAGCAGTTCAGCAGGGAGAAGGACATGCTAATTCTTGGTTAAAGGCGCAACCAAAAATTACAAAAGAGAATCTTGACTATATTCAAGGTTTGTTGGCAAGACTCAATGGTGAGGGTACAAAATCGCAAATATTCTCTACTCACCCTAGTCAGATTGTTGGTACGGTACAACCAATTACTCAAGTTACCAACACCGAATGGCTGCAACCAAATTCCCCAGCAGATTTAAAACTTACGGATAACCAAGTTTGGTATCAGGTGGAGGTGAGTACATTTAATGACGGGAAACGCTGGCTAAATTTCCCTTTTGAGAATTTCAACCCCCCGAAAACTGACGCCGCCAAATTTTTCTGGAAAACTTTGGGAATTACTTCTGACCCAGAAATCCAGATTGTAGTCTGGTTGCCAAATGGAGAACAAAAAATTACTATAGCCGCTATCAAAGCGGTGCAACTACGGGGTAAAGTTTTACGCCTATTAGCTGCTGGCCCAAAAATTCCAGAGAATCAAAACGAGGTTCTCCAACCCAAACCTTTAGCTCTGACAAATGCAGCACTGGAATGGGTGCAACCATCTCCTATTACTCTACGAGAGCTACATCAACAAAATCCCCAAGGGGTGAAGGTAATGCTATCGAGTCTGTGGCAATCTTTGCAGCAATCTGGCGAAGTTCCGGCTGGTGCTATTCCTAGCTTTGAACAGATGCAGGAAAAATTAGGTGATTGGCCTGTTCAAGTGATTGATTTAACAAATAACGCTCAACCAGAAATAATACTGACTATCTCACCAGAAGCAATAGCATCCTTGAATCAGCCGACACCTGAAATCCAGGAAGAAAACACAAAGAAGCGTCGTGACCGGACTATAATTTTCTCTGATAGAAATAAAATCATTTACACTGATTTTACAGGAAATTACTTACAAAGACTCTCTGCGATCGCCAAGCTTTCAGGGGTGCAATCCTTAGCTTTACTGGTAGAAAATACTCCTAACTACAGTTTGAGGCGCTGGTCAGAGAAAAATCAGCGCTTTGAATAGCACACCCTGACTCAAATTTCCCTTTTACTTAAATTTAAATTAAACAGAGGAAAAGCGATCGCTATCGACAAGACTGACTTATTCTTCTTTTTGGTTGGTTTCGGCTTGACGTTGGTGCTTCAGGTTTTCCAATTGCTGCAACAAAGAGTCTACCTCTGCTTGTAAATGCATCAATTTAGCTTGCTGATCGTCTTGATAATAAGACTTGGTTAACTTACTGACCCAGGCAGTCTGGGACTCGCGATCGGAAACAGTAGATAAATAAGTAGGCATCGCTAATAAAATCCACAATTTAACTCACACCATTAGAAATATTATAATAATGCTCTTTTAAGCTTTATTACATTATTGTATATTTTCAATCAATTACTCTAATGGATTTTGGGTTCAATCATAAAAGACGGTGATTATAATGGCTCTGTTCCAAAAAAAACACTGACTCAAGTGTGTAAAGCTTCCTTCCACTGGTCGGTGCTTAGGAATAGTTAATTTATAGTCTGCCAGTTATGGTTGTACAAACAATTATCGCCGTTTTTGGCGAATTTACGCAAGAAATTATATATAGACTACATCAAGAATTACGCTAAATCATGAAAAAACGTAGTGTGAAGCACTTACACTTGGCACAGCCTGTCGTAGAAAGGTAGGTAGAAGGCTATCATCAAAAAGAGACAGCCTATTAAGTATTTTCCTGTCCCCACTGAAGTGAATAGGGAGGGAAAATACATAGATGCACTTGACTAAAATAATTCACTAAAAGCGACTTTAACCACGGTTATACCAATTCAAAATTCACGCATTCAAAATTAAGAAAGCCAGATATTACAAGGGTTTAGGCGTGTGTATCTGTCGCATTCTTTTCTCAAATTGTTATTAAATAAGAGTTTCAGAGATTTATGAGGTAAGTCTGATATGGGAATCCGGTTTGATTCCTAAATTTACTTGTATGCACAGAGAACAGGGAATAGGGAATAGGATAGATACATACTGAGTCTTGTTCAAAAGTCAAACAAGAGTCCTATAGATTTGCAGATGATTTTTCACCTCGTCAGTCTCCTCTAAGCAAATTTATTGAACCGAAGCTCGCCGTGGCGGTTTATGATAAATTAAGGTTCTAAATAAAAATAGCAAGTGAAACGCCTGCACCACACAAAATAATATTCTTAACAAGATTCTTTTGGATTAGGGAACTCTCAACAGGCAACTGGTAACGAAAAATCTACTTTCTTCCTCTTTTGCATTTTGCGCTTCCCGATCCCACCCTTTCTAAATATCCAATCCTTACATTAAGAAATTTTAAATCCCGTGACTTTGAGCCTGTCTGTTGCTACATCTCATCGCCAACCCTGGCCCGGGCTGATAGAAGCCTATCGTGAATACTTGCCTGTCAGCGAAAAAACACCGATTGTCACTCTATTGGAGGGCAACACACCTCTAATACCAGTGCCAGCGATCGCAGAACGCATTGGCAGACAAGTAAGGGTTTTTGTAAAATACGACGGTTTGAATCCCACTGGCAGCTTCAAAGATCGGGGGATGACTATGGCAATTTCCAAGGCCAAGGAAGCAGGGGCAAAAGCAGTAATTTGTGCCAGCACGGGCAATACCTCAGCCGCCGCCGCCGCTTATGCCAGACGCGGAGGCATGAATGCCTTTGTATTGATTCCTGACGGTTATGTGGCGCTGGGCAAGTTAGCTCAAGCGTTGCTGTACGGCGCAGAAGTATTGGCAATTAAAGGTAATTTTGACCAAGCCCTAGAAATTGTCCGCGAGATGGCCGAAAGCTATCCGATCACTCTGGTGAATTCAGTCAATCCCTACCGCCTAGAAGGACAAAAAACAGCAGCCTTTGAAATTGTCGATGCATTGGGTGATGCACCAGACTGGTTGTGTATTCCCGTGGGAAATGCGGGAAATATTACAGCATATTGGATGGGATTTTGTCAATATCATCAAGCCAGAAAGTGCGATCGCTTACCCCGGATGATGGGATTCCAAGCCACAGGAGCAGCCCCCTTAGTCCACGGTCAGCCAGTAGCGCATCCCGAAACCCTAGCGACAGCAATTCGCATTGGCAACCCTGCAAGTTGGGAATTAGCGATCGCAGCCCAAACCGCCAGTCAGGGAAATTTCCACGCCGTTACCGATACAGAAATTCTCGATGCTTATCGACTTTTGGCAGCATCAGAAGGTATCTTCTGCGAACCTGCTAGCGCCGCTTCTGTCGCTGGATTGTTACAGGTGAAAGACCAAATTCCTACAGGGGCGACAGTGGTTTGTGTACTCACAGGCAATGGACTAAAAGACCCAGATACAGCCATTAAGCACAATCACAGTCAATTTCAACAAGGGATTGCAGCAGAACTCAAAGCAGTAGCCGAAGCAATGGGATTTTAGGTGTCACCAAACTTCTGATGATACGTGCGCTGAAAGTAATTACTAATTCCTAAATCGAATGCGAGGTGCTATTTTTAACACCTCGCAGCCTATACCTAGAGTTGTGTCTGACCGCTAATTATAATTAGACAACCACAAAGTTGTTTTTGGTGAGTGACACCCCACCAGATAGTTGTGCAAATTGTACCTGAGTAAAGCCACCCGCACTGCCATCTTGGTCAAAGTACAGCGCACCTGTAGTGTTGTCATAGATAAATCGTTGAGCGATCGTCGTTGCAGATGTTCCAAGTGTAAACTGACTAGCCAAAAGCGAACCTATTGATAAATTGCCACCAAAACCAACAGTTGATACCTTAATAACTTCCTTGGTGGCGTCGAAGTCATAAATACTATCAACACCTTGATTATAACTATTGAAAACAAAGGTATCAGTACCATTGCCTCCATAAAGGGTATCATTACCGTTTCCACCCGTGAGGGTGTCATTACCATTGCCACCATCAAGGGTGTTATTCCCTGCGGCGCCTGTGGCAGAGAGTAAATCATTGCCATTGCCCCCAAAGATTAGGTTATCGCCTTGTGAGTAGCTAATATTTAAGGTATCGTTACCAGCACCACCATTGAGGGTGTTATTGCCGGACGCGCTATAGTAGCTTCCTGCGTAGGAATAGCCAGAGGCACTTAGAGAATCATTACCATCGCCACCATCAAGTAGGTTATCGCCTGTTGAATAGTTAATATTCAAGGTATCGTTACCAGTACCACCGTTGAGGGTGTTATTGCCAGAGGCAGCATAACCTCCATAGACGTAATCCAATGAGCCAGAGGCACTTAGAGAATCATTGCCATCGCCACCATTGAGCAAATTATTGCCGAATGAATAGTCAACATTCAAGGTATCTTTACCAGTACCACCGTTGAGGGTATTATCGCCATAGGTGCGATAGGGAAACGGGGTTTCAAAGTCATAAGCGGCATAAGCATAGAGATAATCATCGCCATCGTCACCATTAAGTAGGTTATCCCCTTTTGAAAAGCTAGCATTCAAGGTATCGCTACCAGCGCCACCGTTGAGAGTGTTATTGCCAGTCCCATAGCCATAGAAGTAGTATCCTACGAAATAGCTGTAGTCATATGAGCCAGAGGTGGAGAGAGAATCATTGCCATCACCCCCAAAAAGCAGATTATTGCCTGTTGAATCAGAATTATCCAATACAAGATCATCACCAGCACCACCAATGAGAGTATCGCTGCCAGCATCACCCCTCAAAAGGTCGTTGCCACTCTTGCCGTCGATGCGATCATTACCTCTCTGACCATTAATCACATCATCTGACTTGTCAAAGCCGTTGACATTGTTGTTCAGGTCATTCAGGAAGGTGACTGTGTTCTTATTGAAGATAGTGCTTTGGGTGGAGTTGGCATCAAAGACATCAAAGCTATCTTGAATGCTAGTTTGCCCATCAAACAGAATATTACCGACCTGGGCTAAATTATTTAGATTTTCCAGGGCTAAGTTTTCCAGGACTACTTTGGAACCAAATGTCCCTTCAAAGAAGATTTCTGAGTTGTTACCATTTTGAGTTAATCGCAGATTTCTCGCAGTTAATCGAGAGTCTCCTGTAAATTGTAAGGTATCGAAGGAGGCGAGCGCCGCTGCTGATGGGTTTGAGCCTTTACCAATGCCGGTGAAATCGGTGATGGTAATGGTACCAAAATCCGAATTTGCTACGTAAACAAACTTATCCTTGCCGCTGCCACCACTCAAGGTATCATTGTTGTCAAAGCTGGAGGCAAACAGAGTATCATTGCCATCGCCTCCAGAGAGCAGGTTATTGCCTCTTAAATAGGGAGCATATAAGTAATCGTCACCAGCGCCACCGTTGAGGGTGTTATTGCCTAAGAAATCGATGTAACTATAGGGGTTGCCAGAGGCACTAATAGTATCATTGCCATCGCCTCCAAAGAGCAAGTTAGCGCCTTTTGAAAGATCGACATTTAAGTAATCGTCACCAGTGCCACCGTTAAGTGTGTTATTACCATCACCACCACGCAGCAGGTCGTTGCCACTCTTACCGTCGATGTAGTCATCACCCCCCTGACCATTAATCACATCATCTGAGTTGTCAAAGCCACTGACATTATTGTTCAGGTCATTAAGGAAGGTGACTGTGTTTTTATTGAAGATAGTGCTTTGGGTGGAGTTGGCATTAAAGACATCAAAGCTATCCTGAATGTTAGTTTGCCCATCAAACAGAATATTGCCTAAGTCTACACTGGCTCCAGTAGATTTACGGAGGTTGTTTAGGTTTTCCAAGGTAAAGTTTTGTAGGATGACTTTGGTATTAGCGACTTCTTCAAAGCCAATCTCTAAATTACTACCGTTCTGGGTAAGCAGGAGATTTCGGGCAGTTAAGCCTGCACCTTGGAATATTAGGGTATCCACTTCGGCAATGACTGTTGATGTCGGGTTTTTTCCTATACCCACACCACCGAAATCGGCGATCGCATCTGTGCCGTCGCCTAAGTTGTAGACAAATTTATCTTGACCACCACCACCAGTTAAGGTGTCGTTATCTTGATTACCTGTGATGCGATCGCCCCCTGTTAGACCGTTAATTGTGTCTGCCAAGTCGCTGCCTACTAGGGTATCATTACCATTAGTGCCAACAATATTTGCCATAACTTTTACTTACCTGAATCGATTTGCTTTTCTTAGAAGTTAAGAATTCTCCCCCTTTGCTACTGTTCCCTTTTGGGCTTCTTTTAATGCTCGCTCTTGTGTCAAGCTATCAATAGCATCACCTAAGGCAGTAGTCAGGCTATTGCGGGTTTGGGCATGGTTGTCCTGCTCAGTTTTCAAAGCTTGCAAGAGGCGATCGCGTTCTTTAATCGCGGCGATAAGTTTAGCTTGCAAGTCTTCCACAGATTTTAGCTGTTCTATTTCTTGTTGAATCGCTACTGGTGTCCCAGCAGCCAGTGTGTCTACTTCAAAACCTTGGAGGTTATGCAGCTCTGCCTTGAGGGAGGCGATCGTCTGTTGGGAAAGTTGGGTATCTGTACGGCGTTGTTCTGCTTCTGTGTTGTAAAGCTGACGCCATTTTTGGGCACTTTCCCAAGCCGTATCGCGATCGTGTTGCAGTTCTGCCATCTGCTCTTTGATTACCTGGATTTCTGTCAACCACTGTTGTGTTAAATCTTGATTCATAGATTAATAGTCATTAGTCAATAATCAGTAGAGACGCGATTAATCGCGTCTGTACAATGGTCATTAGTTAGAAACTGTTCACTCGGTATTCTTGCGGTAGAAAGATAGATGCGATCGCTACACAAAATTTAGCACAGTAGTTAATAAACCCAACCAGTTTTAACTCTAAATTATGTCAAAGCCTCGTTTTTTTCGCTTCTTTCGCCACCTCAACTGGCGCACGATTAAAAAAACTTTTTCCAGAACAATCGAAAGGCGACTTTTGGGGCTTGCCTCGGAAATTGCCTTCAATGCCATGCTATCGCTGTTTCCAGCAATTCTGGCTCTGATCACAGCCATTGGCTTATTGGCAGAATCTTTGCAAGCCACCTTTAACAAACTGGCGAATCAACTGAGTCAAGTCCTACCTGAACAAGCACTGGATCTGATTCGTGATTTTGCTACCACAGAAATTACTAACTCCAAAAACAGCAGTTTGTTTTCTCTGAGCTTTGTATTAGCAATTTGGACTGCTTCTGGGGCAGTGAGTACCGCTATGACAGCCCTCGACCAAATCCATCAAATTCCTCCAGAAAACATCCGCCCCTTTTGGAAAGCCAAGCTCGTCTCTCTGGGATTAACAGTCGGTACTATGTTGCTTTTAGTATTGGCTTCTTTCTTAGTGTTTACCAGCGATTGGCTATTGGGAATGGTAGTGCGCGAAAATAGTTCTTTAATTTTTTTGTTGCATCTTTGGCAGCTATTACGCTGGCCTTTAGCTTTAAGTATTGTTGCTGTCGCCTTTGGCTTTGTCTATCGCTATGGCCCAAGCCAGTGGAACTCAGGCACGCCAATGATGCCTGGAGCAATTTTAGCAGCTGTTTTTTGGGCAATGTTGTCCGCCCTATTTCGGCTGTATGTGGCGAATTTTGGCAATTATAATAAAGTATATGGTGCTGTAGGAGCTGTGATAGTTTTAATGCTCTGGCTGTCAATGAGCGCTGCTGTTCTGTTAATCGGCGATCAGTTGAACGTGACTGTCGGCGAAGATATGCGCTTAAAAGCCCAGCCGCAATCGCAAGAAAAATATTAATTCGTAAATCCTTGAGAAAATGATTGCAAAAGCTCAGTAGGGGAGTAAAATATCTAACGATTCAATACAAAATTAGCGATCGCCTCTATGCCTGATTCTCCTCCTCAATATTCGATGATTGAACCTGATGCCAAAGCACCCACCTTAAAGCGCCTGCGTCAGTTAAGTCGGCTGCTGGACAATGTTATTACCATTCCTGGCACCAAGATTGGTTTTGGTCTAGATCCAATTTTAGGACTCATACCGATTGGTGGTGATTTTTTGGGAATAATGTTTTCTAGCTACATCATTCTAGAAGCAGCACGGCTAGGCGTATCTAGAGCCACTCTAGGTAAAATGGTTTTAAACGTAATCATTGATGGCTTGGTAGGTGCTGTCCCCGTTTTGGGAGACTTTTTTGATTTTGCCTGGAGAGCTAACACTAATAATATCAAGCTCTTGGAAGAATATTTAAAGTTTCCCAGCGAGCAAAAAAGTGCAGACCGATGGTTTATCTTTGCCGTTTTGGCTGGATTATTACTAATCTCCATTGTCTTAGTAGCATTGCCTGTGATCCTAATTAGAATCTTGTGGAACGCCTTTACAGGCGGTTAAATTGTTTATTGATAAAAGAATGAAAGATTGGTGGCAAGCTACTTTTCCTAAAGGGCGGCAAAGTCTAATTATTAGTGATGCTAAAGGTTATCCTATACAAATTGCTTATGGCGAAAGAGGTAGAGGTAAACCGCTAATTTTGTTACATGGTATGGGGAGTTGGAGCTACAATTGGCGTCACAGCGTAGCACCATTATCTAAATATTATCGAGTAATTTGTTTTGATGCCAAAGGTTTTGGTTTTTCCGAAAAACCATTGTCTCGTAAAGAACACAACGGTCATCAAGTTATTGAGTTTCAAAGAATTATTCAGGCATTATGTGATGAACCCGCAGTGATTGTGGCCGAATCTCTAGGGGGATTAGTTGCCCTTGCTCTTGCTCAAGAAAATCCGCAGTTAATCGGACGGCTTATAGTAGTAAACGTACCTGTTTTTGCCGAACAGCTACCCCATTGGTCAATGTGGTTGCTTGCCCAAACGCCCTTAGAAGTAATGCAAACAATTGACTCCTTACGTCTGACATATTTGTTTGCACCTCTATTTAGAGAAGTTATGGCAATAGAAAGACGTGGGGTATTATTCGATCCTTCAATTTTGACACAGGAAGATATCTATTGGATAACTTACCCGTTTACTGAATTGCCTGGTACGATCGCAAAAGTTGCAGAAGAGTTACAAATAGCCGCGCGAGAAATTGAGAATTGGCAAGCAAATAAGCCAAATATGCTCACTAAAATTCAAAATAACCTGAGTGCAATTAAGTGTCCTACACTAGTTTTGTGGGGTGAGCAAGATAGTTGGTTTCCTGCTAGTCATGGTAAAAAATTACATCAATATATACCCAATTCCAAATTACAGATTTTATCTAACTGTTGTCATGATGCCTCAACTGGGGCTTCTGAGGTGTTGAATAAAACGATTCTTAAATTTTTACAAGATACTAATTTCTAAAGAAGAATTCAGAATTCAGTAATCTTTGAATAGGGGTTTTAAATCCGGTGATTCAGACGTTCTCTATGTTCGTGCAGCGTGTCGCAGACAGACGATGCGCGTAGCTTCCTTCTGTGCAGGAGTGCTACTGTTGCACTATATACTAGTTGCACAAAATTCATTCTGACTCCTAAATCTTAGTGGTGCAGATACGAATACTTAAGTTAAAACAACAGCCTAAATACAGCATTTGATTAATTTGTAGCGAATTAAATTTGGCAATACCTTGCAATGCCAATGCATCCCAATACAATGTTAATGCGTCCCTCTGCAATGCCAATGCATCCCGATACAATGTTAATGCGTGCCCCTGCAATGCCATTGCATCCCGATACAATGTTAATTCATCCCCCTGCAATGCCAATGCATTCCCCTGCATTAAAAACGCTACGCTTTTACGCAAAACTATACTAAGCCAACAAACGATTACGTTGATTTACCAGATTCAAAGCCGTAAATGGTTCACCGTCAAATTCAATTTGCCTTTTTCGTTTGCCGTGCTTTGCTAGATAGTCAGATACATTCATCCAACGGATTTGTTGATCCGAAGTACGGATGACAAGCATCACCGGATAATTTTGGCTGTCGGGATACCAGTATTTAGCGTGGCGTGGTTTAGAGAAAATCTCTTTACCGTCTCTTTTGCGCTTATATAGATACGAGTCTCCAGACTTAAGGTGCAGATAAACTCGCTTGCCACTGGCTTCTCCTTGGTCGTTTTTGAACTCGATCTCACCATCAATCCCCCAGTCAAAGTTTGAGATTTGGCGAAATATTTGTCCTGCCTCCCCAGCAATCGCATAAGCATGTCCCATCAAAATCAGTTCTCTGCTTTGGTTATCAATAACAGCTTGGGATTTAGCTTCTAGTTTACGGACTTGCTCTTGGAACTCTGGTGAGGCAAATTTTTCCTCAATTAAGTCCCAAAGGGGAACTCGCTTCTCACAATAGACGCAGGGAATGTCTTTTCTGCCTTCTTCTAAGCGTCTCTGAACCGCTTTGAAATTTTCGACAGGGGTGCTACAGTCGAGGCAAATATAGTGGCGATCGCAGTGTGCGTGACTGCTCTACTCCCTGCTGAATCTTGAGCGGTATTGAGTCTCCCGGTTCAATCACCCAGGCATCAAGCCATACCCGGACAGCATCGTTCTTTAGCCTCTCTGCCAGGTTATGAACAACAGCCTTATCTCTTGTGCTATAGCTCAGGAAAACATCAAATGCAAACTGATTACTCATGGCTCTATTGGGCAGCTTGATAGAACTATCATCATGATGTTTGTTCTTTTACCAATGACAAAGCTGGTTCAGCATTTCAACTCTCCAGTGCTGAAGCACGATTTTTACCAACCCAAAGATAAGGCTCCTGCTTAAACTGCATAAACAAGACCCCATAGCAATAGCAAAGCTCCAAGAAAAACTTGCTTAATATTTAACAATAGCACGAGTGGCTGCTGCCACCCTGATTGCCATTGCCGTTGCTCTGGTTGTCGTGCGTGAAGGTCGGCGCAAAATGCTCGACTGGCATAGTCTGCGGGGATTAAGTTTTTTACAGTTAGGATTACGCGAAATTGAACGTTTATGTTATGGCAAGGGACTGGGGACTGGGTGAAAAGTCTCTTTGTGTCTAGGTTTCATCATCTGTTAATGTCCTAACCACCAAGGCTTTTGCTATATCAACGCCTCCCAATTCCCCTATTAGCTACCTTACCTCGAAAGAGTCCTCCACCTGCCACTGCTTGACTAAAAAAACGAACGCAGATAGAGCAACAAATTGAGTTCTCCCGTGTTACTGTCTCCTCAACTTGAGACTCCAAAAACTTTTATGCACCACTAAGCCCCTGAATTCTGAATTCTGGCTCCCGACTCCTGAATTCTGTTTCAATAAAAAGAGAGTGAGAGGAAGCATATCAGTCAGCTTTCAAACTCCCACTCTACCATTTGCTGCTGAAGTGAACAGGAATGTATACAGACGTTACCCGTTACTTGGGGGCTAATGCGTAGTTCAACAACAACGCCTGCACGCATTTAATATTCCTGTTGCAGCAAATGCCAAACCTGATTATTGAATTTATTTACTGAGATAAATACTCTGCAAATAATTGTTAGAGATAGCTTGTTGTTTTTGTAAATCACTGAGTAAATAGTATTTTACAAAAGGAATTTACTTAGGTGGTAGTCCCTGATAATCAAACCCTTGAAGTCGTTTATCTTCATACAATGTAACTTGATTAATCAAAAGCTGGTTGCCATTTTGGCAAGTTTTTAAATTTCCTATTGCGATCGCCGTTCTGATAAATAGGCTTTAAGGTCAAAAGTAGTTTCTTTAACAGATGACCGAGACAATTTTAGATTTTAGATTTTGGATTTTGGATTAAAGAAATAGGAAAACCCTCTTTCTCCCTGCTCCTCTGCCTCCTATTTGTATCGACCTTAAAGTGAAACGGTATTACCCTTCCCTCAGTGCCCGATTTCTACGTCTTCCAGGATTCCGAGTGCATCGGGGATGAGAATGGCTGCACAGTAGTAGGCGCTGACAAGATAAGAAATGACAGCTTTTTCGTTGATACCCATGAATTTGACGGACAAGCTGGGTTGGTATTCATCAGGGATACCCGTTTTATGTAAACCTATCACCCCTTGGTTTTCTTCTCCGACACGGAGTACCAAAATAGAGCTAGTACCCTCCTTGGTGATCGGAATTTTGTTACAAGGAAAAATCGGATAGTTGCGCCATGCAGGTACAATGTTTCCATTGACCTCCCTGCTTGGGGAATAGATTCCACGACGGTTACACTCCCGACCAAAAGCAGCGATCGCGCGAGGGTGAGCTAGGAAAAAATGGGATTTGCGCCGCCTTGAGAGCAATTCATCAAAATCATCTGGAGTCGGTGGCCCGGTGCGGGTATAGATGCGTTGTTTGAGATCGGCATTGTGCAACAACCCGAAATCAGGATTATTCAGCATTTCGTATTCTTGCCGTTCCCGCAACGCTTCGATAGTCAGCCGTAATTGTTGCTCCATCTGGTTCATGGGTTCGTTGTAGAGGTCAGCAACTCGCGTATTCACCCGTAAAATGGTTTCAGCGACGCTTAACTCATACTCCCGTGGCTTCAAGTCGTAATTAACAAAGGTTCTGGGTAACTCAGTCTCCTGACTATGACCTGCGGACAGAAGGATCTCGGCTTGATTATGCCTATCCTGGGGTTTACTCAACATAGCTCTAAAGCGATCAACCTGAGCTTGCAATGCCTCAGATTGGTTCATCAACTCCCGAAACGCCTGTACTGGTAAAGACAAAATTATGCAGCGTGTAACGGCTCTCAGGCTAACTTCCCAAGTGTCCTGAGATAGAACTATAGCTTCGCCACCAAAACAATCGCCGTCAGCCAAGATATCCCGTAAAGCTTCCGCCTCATATTTTCCTGCTTTGAGCTTATTAACTTTACCATGAGCAATTAATAACACGCGATCGGCTGGTTGACCTTCCTGTACAATGACCTCACCTGCGGCAAATTCTTGTTGCACAAAGCGGTCTGCCAAGGCGTTGAGTACTTCAATATCCTCAAACCCACGCAGTAAAGATAGTTCGCAAAGGGCTTGGGGAATAACCCGCACCTGAGTCCCTGTGTTAATAAAGCTGACCCGTCCATTACCAACATCATAGGTCAAGCGACGGTTAACCCGATAAGCCCCACCCGTGATTTGTACCCAAGGCAACATCTGTAACAACCACCTGGGGGTAATGCCCTGCATCTGGGGCTGAGTTTTTGTGGTTTTGGCTAAATTTCGCGCCGCTTTCGTGCTTAAGCTCATTTGCGGTCGCCCGTTTTCTTGGTATAAATCAGGTCTAATTAAAGCATCTGTCATAGAGTTAACGTTTCATGCGACTAAATTTACTCTTCAACTTTTTCTTGTGGTGCAAAGAGCAGCGCCGTGCTTTGCTTCCCAAAGTTGAGACGACTGCAAAGCATCCTCGCCCGCCACTTAATATAAGACGGGCGTCCTCGCCCGTCCCACAAGATGGATAATTTATTTCTTGGACATCCCCTAGAGACCGATTTCTACATCTTCAAGGATGCCTAGTGCATCAGGAACAAGAACAGCTGTAGAGTAGTAAGCACTAACTAGGTAGGAAATAACGGCTTTTTCGTTAATGCCCATGAAACGGACGGATAAACTAGGTTGATATTCATCAGGAATGCCAGTTTTATGAAGACCAATGACACCCTGGTTGGTTGCTCCCACACGCATTAACATGATGGAGCTAGTACGCTCTTTTGTAACGGGAATCTTATTGCAAGGATAGATGGGAATACCACGCCAAGCAGGAATTGCACTGTTACCCATAGGGATAGGGGTGGGATAAAGTCCAAGTTGGTTGCATTGGCGACCAAATGCAGCAATGGTGCGAGGATGAGCTAAGAAAAAGCTTGGTTCTTTCCAAACAATGGAAATCAATTCATCGAGATCGTCAGGAGTTGGGGGGCCACTGCGGGTAAAAATGCGTTGTTTGAGATCGGCATTGTGTAACAGCCCGAAGTTACGATTGTTAACCATTTCGTATTCTTGGCGTTCCCGTAATGCTTCAATGGTGAGCCGTAATTGCTCCTCCGTCTGATTCATGGGTTCGTTGTAGAGGTCAGCAACCCGTGTATTGATTTGCAATATGGTTTGAGCGACGCTTAACTCATATTCCCGTGGATTGAGTTCATAATCTGCAAAAGTTCCGGGTAATAGTGCCTCCGCAAGGTGTCCTGAGGTAATATCGATGGAGGCTTCTCCGTATTGATTTTGGGGGTGGCGCAATTTTTCTCTAAATCGATCCACTTGCGCTTGTAATGCCTCAGATTGGTTAACCAGGTTTTGAAAGGCTGCTTGAGGTAGAGACAAGACGGTGCAACGGGTAATTGCAGTGAGGGTAACATCCCAAGTATCCTGAGATTCCACTAAAGCATAGTCGCCAAAATGATCTCCATCAGCTAATACAGTTAAAACAACGCGATCGTCAAACTTACCTGCGCCAATTTTATTAACCTTACCATGAGCAATCAGCAAGACGCGATCGGCTGGTTGACCTTCTTGGATGATGACACTACCCGGAGCATATTCTTGTTGCACAAATTGACTGGCTAAGTTGTTTAAAACTTCAACATCTTCAAATCCCCGCAACAAAGGTAACTCAGTGAGTTCTTGAGGAATGACCTGTATTTGCGCTCCTGTATTGGCAAAGCTAACCCGTCCATCCCCAACTGCATAGGTTAAGCGGCGGTTGACCCGAAAGCTACCACCTACTGCTTCTACCCAAGGCAGCAGTTTTAAGAGCCACCGTGAGGTAATTCCCTGCATCTGGGGTTGCGTTTTGGTGGTTGTTGCCAAATTACGCGCAGCTTCCGTCTGCAAACTCATTGGCAGTTGCTCAAATTGATTTTCTAGGCGAGTATTTGCTGCATCAGTCATGATTAATCTCCATTAGTAATATTTTTTAACAAGTGATTCGATCGCTTGTAATTAGAACTCAGATTGAGCTAAACCTTTAGTTCCTAACAACGATCCAATGCAAGGTAGCTAAAGTTGGTCACTGGTCACTGGTTCCTAATAGCGATCCAATTTTGGTAGCTGAAGTCCCTAGCCCTGTCGGACCACTCACTAAGTTCTGCACCACAGGCCGAACATTGGTTTGAATTGTTTCCTGACCGACACTTGGTCTTATTTGGGTCGCACCAGTGCCTAACCCTGTGGGACCTTGAAGCAACCGCTTTTCTGTCGAGTTATTCCGCAATTCAAATTCCTTATAGCGGTCTACCGCCCTATGCCACTTGAGTACGCCGCACATCCACTGTTCCAGTTTCTTGATGTATCCGTACAGTTTCTTGCGGACACTGGTATCCAGGTCGAAATCGTCACACAAGATAGGGAGTTCAGTCGCAACGATATGTTCAAACTGAAGGGCACGCGAGGTCATCAGGTCGTTAACAATGGCGACAGCGTGGGGAATATCGCAGTTAAGGAAATTCTGAACCGCCAGCACACCATTATTAATCTCGCCCTCAAATTCGATTTCTTTCTGATAAGAAAAAATATCGTTCGTCAAACAGGCAAAGTCGGCGGCTGAATTCTCAATTGCCTGCATGGTTCGGGTGCGGAAAATCTCTAGTGGGATCTCGTCCCCTTGGGAAAGTCGAGACAGGCTCATGGTAAGATCGGAGCCAAAGGTCTTACGGCGCATTTCCACATAATCTATTGGGTCGGGAATGCGATTTTGGATCTGGTTAGCCAGTTCCCATAACCAACTTTCTGTCATATCCTCGATCGCACGACGAAACTGGCGACGAGCATTAGCTGTCATCGGCCCAGCCGTCCGCGCCCAAATATCTGCTAAACCCTGTTCGACTGGGTTTGTTGGTACGGGAATAGGACTCCCATCAAGGGGCATAAACGCTGATAGCCGAGCGTTGAAAACTTTTGCCCCTGCCATGTTGCGGCTATAGCCGTACAGTGCCGGGAAGTAGTCATCGGCATAGGTTCCCCAAACGAGCCAGCAGGCTGTGATATTCAACTCAGGACTAGACCCATTGGGATGAATATAGGCACCGCATAAAGCTACGTCGGCCACATCGAATTTGTGATCATCCCAGATGTAAATGTTGGGCATCCCCGGCAGTACGTCCAACATCCCCATTTGACGCGCCCATTCCTTAGAATGCCGCCGAGCCTCTCCTAAATGAGGATTCAAACTGGTGGAGAAGGGCATATAAAACTGCGGCAGAGTTACTGGCCCTACAGGCTGATAGGGGACATGAGTGAAGCTTTTGAACCGTTTCAGTCCCAAACTATCGTATAAAGCTCCCAGACGGGCCGCCGATGTGCCTAGTCCAGTGGGACCGCCTAAAAGCCAGCTTGCTGTAGAAGATTTGTCTGATGTCTGGTTCATGTAGCGGCTCGATCGCATGTGCCACTCATGACCCCCCGACTGCCAATCTTGAAGTCCTTTGGCATATAGGACTACTTTCAGACGCTCATCGGGACTCAGACTATATTCCTCGAATAAGGAAGGAAGCTCAGTAACAAAGGTGTTCTCGAACTGTTGCACCCTAGACGTTAGTAAGTCGTTAGTGAGGTTGGCCGCCTCTTGGGTACTGACATCGAGGAATCGTTCTAAAACCAGGATACAGTTAGCATTTTCCCCTTCTTCTTCCACTTCTCTTTGGTAAGAGAAGATGTCATTTCGCAGATGTACCCCATCAGAAAAGGTGTCTTTGAGGACACGCATTGGTCGAGTCGGGGCGATCGCAGCGGGAATTTCTGCCCCAACCGCGTGTTCCACTAGGTTAGCTGACCAGGGCGCTCCCCCCACCTTACGGCGCATCTCAATGTACTCAATAGGGTTAGCAACTCGATTCTGGCTGATATTGGCGAGTTCCCATTGAGATTCTTTGAGAAGATTGATGGTACTCTCAGAAAATCGGATTACCCAGTCTTGGGAGGCATTGGGGATGGTACGAGTCCAGAGGTCTACTAAACCCCGTTCTACGGCATTGGTAGGTTCTGCTCGCGTTTGCTGGGGCTGCACAGGCATAAACGCTGGTAGTCCATTGAGGTACTTCTTAGCCCTTTCCATATCTTGGCTACGCTTGTAAAGCTCAAGGAAGTGATCGTCGAAGAAAAATACCCAAACATACCAGTCAGTTACCAGATTGAGCATAAATTCATCGGCATCTGGATGGGTATAGGAACACAATAGTGCATAGTCATGGGCATCAAACTTGCGCTCATCCCAAATTCCATAATCTTCCGATCCCTCTGCCCCACCCAAAATTCCCATTTCATAAGCCCAAGCTTTAGAATGTACTCGTGCCACTTCTAGGTTTGGGTTCAGCCGTGCCGACCAAGGTACATAAAAACTTGGCAACTTAAAAGGTTGCTTGCTCATTGTCTTGATTGAAGTCGTGTTGACAAAAAAGAATACATGCGTCAATCGTCAGAATAAGCATATGAATTCTGTACGAGTGGTGAGGCAGCGCGGTCTTCTCCCAAAGGGAGAGGCTAGCGCCAAGGGGGTTTCCCCCATGAGCAACTGCCGTTAGCGCAGCGTTAGCGAGCCTGCGTACTCTTACAGAGAAGCAAGCTACGCGTAGCGTCTCGTAGAGAGCGTTACCCGAAGGGCAGATGAATAAATGGTGAAATACCACATCAAATTTTCAATTTGGTGGTCTACCCTTCTCTACGAGAGGCTGCGCCAACGGGAACGCTAAAGGCGAACAATCAGTGGTGGATCTCTAGCTTGCTTGCCATAGAGTATCCCCTACTAATTGATTCTGACTTCTGAATTCTGAATAGCTGAATTATTCTTCAATTTAACATTTGCGGTTAATCTTTGATGCAATGAAGTTACTCCTTGTAATTAAAAAATTTACAATTTTCTCTTGTCAAGTGGCTTGTTAGTGAAACTTTTATTATGCAATAGTCTTAATAGATATATATTGATTAACTATCAATTGCTGCTTTTGAAGGACTAGGTTGACGTGTTGCAGCAACTCGAACCCACTAAGAAAATTTGTCATGCATCTTCAGCCAAGTATTATATTTGCTCTACTCCAAAAATAGCCATAAACAGTTGTCTATAAGACAATTTCAGCTTTATCAATAAAATGCGATGAGAGTTCAAACATTTAGTTAGCATTAAGTAGACACTTAAGAGTGTATACATATCTGGATTCAAAGAATACTATTATTAGGATAGATTAATGCAAATTTTTTTATATTCATTTTTTTTATATTTATTGACTATTTACTAGGTATCAATCTACAGCTTATCAACATGTTAATCAAGAGAAACTACAAAAGATCCTACTTTTCCCACCTTTCCTACTTTTTTACGTAAAATAATATTGTATTTATAGAGACCATTTATCAAGTAAATCTTTAGAGGACTAGACTAGTAACATAATACAAGTCATAACGGCATAGATGGCAGCTTCACTCCTGCACTGGGAGATATTCATAATCTGAATTTCGGCGACGCTACTGGTTCAACCAGCAATCATGTTCTTTCTACTACCCAACACTTAGGCAAAACCTGAAATTCTTGAGCGGTACGCCGTATGACTTCAACATGAGCTAAGTCTCTGGCGTAAGACTTTCGACCCATGAGCAACTATGTAATTACACCGTATATCAAGTATCTTATCCTTGCGACAATCCTTTTCTACTCGTCTTTAGATTTACTTTATAAATAGGCTCTAACAAGATTCCCGACTTCTTAGAGAAAGTCGGGAATCTAAGCCAAGCTAATTGGCAAAAAGTGTTAATTTAACGGGGTTTGACTTTACAGTAGTATTAATACTGACGTAAAATAGCAGACAATGAACTATTTTTACGAAGATCCATCAAGTCTGCTAAAGGTTCTGTGCGCGTATCCAGGTGGTGCTTGTGTTCTGCTGGTAGAACAGTTACTAGATGCTTTGTTTTTGGTTGCATCTGCATAACAGGCATTAGTTGTGGCTGTGGTACAAAAATTGGCTGACTCTTAGGAAGTTGTGGTTCCAATTTTTGGTGATGCTTCTGTGCCACGCGTACCTGATGGCGATTAACCTGTTTTTGAACTTTTTGTGGTTGCTTTGTGCGGTTAAGCACTCGGAAAATCAGCAAAGAACCACCACCACAGCTGAGAACGATCGCAGCAATCATCCATAAAGGTGTAGGATTGCTATTCTCAGAGGGCAGACTGATTGGTTCTTCTACTATAACTGGGATTCTTTCTGGTTCTTCTTGTGGCACGGGCCCAGCATTACCTAAACTATATAAGGCAAAGGCTCCACCTCCCATAAACATGGCTAAACACCCGGTTAACAATAGCCAAGGATGATGTGCAACCAGATATATCAGAACATTCGAGCTGTTTTTTAGTCTCGATTTCCTATTTGTCAGCTGTGGAGTAGCCCTTTTGAATTGGGTTCGCTCGCGCTGTACACTCTGACTTTTTTCCATGATTACTTTCAGATTTGTACCCCTCTAGTCAATAAATTGTACTTGAGGAGTCAAGCATCAGGTATCCGTAACAAAGTTCAGATTTTAGTAGCTTTTTTGTAAAACAGATGCTACAAAATCTGGCTAAATTTTGCCAAAGTTCTGTATTTATGATGACTTTTTGCCGTAATAATCCAAAATCAGTTCGCTTATTTCTTCTCTCAGCTAGGAGAATGTTTTTCAAGAGCAAGTTGAATTAACCGATCAACTAATTCTGGAAAGGGAACTCCGCTATGGGCCCAGAGTTGGGGATACATACTTGTCGCAGTAAAGCCTGGTAAGGTATTGATTTCGTTAATCAAAACTTCTTGTGTCGCTTCCACGTAGAAAAAATCTACCCTTGCCAACCCCGCAGCGTCAACAGCGGCAAAAGCTTGCAAAGCCATATCCTGGATTTGACGAGCGATCGCATCTGGAAGCTGTGCAGGTATCAGTAAATCTGCTAATCCTTCAGTATATTTAGTTTCATAATCATAAAAATCGCTGTCATAAGTAATCTCTCCAATGACAGAGGCTTGGGGTTGATCGTTACCTAAAACGGCACACTCGACTTCTCTAGCGACGACACCAGCTTCTACAACCAGCCGGCGATCGTAACTGGCAGCACTATCTAAGGCGGCTTCTAATTCTGGGCGCGATCGCACTTTGGCAATACCCACTGATGAACCCAAATTAGCAGGCTTGACAAAAGCAGGATAACCTAATGTTGCTTCAATTTCATCACACAGTTTCGGAAATACGCACGGATTAGACCAAACCTGCGTTCTAGTTACCGCCTTGTATTTTACCTGTGCTAATCCCGCTTGCTCAAAGGCCATTTTCATGGCAATTTTATCCATTCCCATTGCCGAACCTAACACCCCGGAACCGACAAAAGGGACTTGCATCAAAGTGAGTAACCCTTGAATTGTCCCATCTTCACCATTAGGGCCGTGGAGAATAGGAAACCAAACGTCTACTTGGGAAACTTGAGAGGGAGATTGCCAATTGCTCAAGGTTTGGGCTTGAGGGTTGGATGTCAGATTTCCCTCAGAAGTTGATTCTGCCGATTCCAGCAGCGGAGTGCCGGTGGTTAAAACCTTTTGGGGTGCTTCTCCCGCCAGCCAGCGACCATCTTTTTGGATATAAAAAGGCAGTATTTCGTACTTACTAGCATTTTCGTCTGCACTCAAGGCTTTAGCGATCGCCCGTGCTGAGTTGATCGAAACTTCATGTTCTCCCGAACGACCGCCAAACAGTAACCCCACCCGCAGCTTAGTCATTTTCGGCTCCTCCACACTTCTCAAGCAGATAGCGTATCACAACCTACAAAAATTGCCATATTTTTCTAGATTATTTATTTTATTTCCTCTGCCTCCTGCCTCCTAATACGGCTCGGTTAAGGTGCACAGTCTTTAAAGATTTCCCTTAGTCCCCCTTAAATAAACTAAAAAGTTTTTCCCCAAAGAGCGATGCCTGCGGCGGGCTACGCCTACGCTAAAATTTTTGTAACTTATGATACTTTTAAATACAGAAGACTTTAACTAGCAGACATCTTTATGCTATTCCAAACCACTAGATATGCTTAAACACCCAATTAGATTATTACTTAACCGCTTAAAGTATAGAAAAAATACCTATATTTAACTGATTCATCCTGCATTTATGCAACGCCAAAATTACATGACCTTTGCGTTCGCGTAGGGTCTTGTAGAGAAGGTTGGCAGCTTGCGAGAGAGACTTTTAATGGTATAAATAGGTTACATACCATAGATTAACCTGTGATTTAATCAATTAATCAAATACAAATTAGATACCTGATAAGTAATGACATCAACGCAAATATCCCGAAAGACCATAACATTGTCAGCACTACTAGCAGTAGTTGTCACTGTTGTTGGATTGTTGTTTTGGTTCAAGTTTCAATCATCCTCAAAAAAACCAACAACACCAGAAGCAACTTCTAAAAACACTTTGCCTTCCGAACCTTGGCGAAATACTCAATTACTCCGTATCCTTGCTGAACCTTCCAGCCCTACTCAGTGGATTACTTCCCTAGCAATTAGCTCGGATAGTAAAATCCTTGTGAGTGCTAGCAATGCACAAACGGTGAAAGTCTGGAGTCTAGAAAATGCTCAAATTCTCAACACCCTCTCTCTCTCTAAAGGCTCTGGTTCTATTAACTCTGTCGCTATTAGTCCTGATGGCAAACAATTCGCCACTGCTAGTGAAGATAAAACAGTAAAAATCTGGGAATTAAATTCCTTAAAACTGCTACATACTTTTGATAATTATGCAAATGAAGTTAAGTTTATTGCATTTAATTCTGATAATAAAACTTTAATTAGTGTCAACGATGAAAAGCCAACTGCTGGTGACATAACAACTAAAAAAACCATTAAAATATTGGATTTAAATACTCGTAACATAGTCAGAACTTTGTCTGGAGGTTTAGGAAAAGTTCATGCTGTTTCCTTTAGCCCACAAAAGCAAATCTTAGCTATTGGTAGTGATGAAGAGAACAGAATTGACCTCTGGGACTTAAAAAACAAAACACAGCTAGACACTGTGATGACACAATCTCCCAAAGTTTTCGCAATTGCCATCAGTCCTGATGGTCAAATGTTAGCTAGCAGCGGAAATCTCGGTAGCTTAGAACTGTGGAATTTGAATCTTGACAAGGTGAAGATTCCTTTTGCAGGTGAAGATACTCAAGATAACCATCATATTCTATCAGGAACTACGGGTTCTATTGATAGTATCGCTTTTAGCCCTGATGGGAAGACTCTTTTCACTGGTTCTAGGAATTCGACAGTAAATATCTGGAACGTTAGCAATAGGGATTTGCTTCAGATTTTCAAAAATCATGCTGCTTGGGTGGAAGCGATCGCTATTACTCCCGATGGGAAGACTCTTGTCACTAGTAGTGCATTAGGTGAAATCAAACTTTGGCAAGGTTCTTCTCAAGCATATACAGTGAGAAAAGAGGTAGCTGAAAATGTGAGCAAGTTGTTAGGAACAAAAAATTGTCGAGAGTGTGATTTCAGTGGTGGGGATTTGAGAAATTTCAACTTAAATGAAGTTGATCTACGATCGGCCAATCTTAGTAGTGTCAATCTTAGTAGTGTCAATCTTAATGATGCCAAATTGCAAGATGCTATTCTGTTTAGCACCAATCTCAAGGGTGCGAATTTAGAAAATGCCAATTTGGAAGGCGCAAATTTGCAAAATGCCAATCTGGAAGGCGCAAATTTGTACAAAGCGAATCTGAAAGGCGCAAATGTGCTAAACGCTAAATTTGCTGGGGCAATTATGCCTAATGGCAAAGTATATGTGGAGAAGACTCAGATAGAAAGTGGCAAGTCAATTGAGCCAATTAAACTTGATGAAAACAATAAAAAAGCCAAATAAGTAGCTATTGACAGTGATTTTTAGCTTTTACGTCGTCAGAGCCGCACCATAACTGTACTTAGTTTGGTGTCAGGATATAAAGAACTTCCAAAGAATAAATTAATCAACAAAAATCAAGAATATACGCTTAAATAATAATGATAATCATTTTAAGGGGGATTTAGGGGGATCTAAAACGTTTTGCTACCAACAAAAGGACTTTTCAAACATCCTCTTAAAGTGAAATGGTATTATCTCCTGCCCCCAATTAAAACAATCGTGTTGTCAGCTACAGTTATATTCCAGGAAAGTGGGCAACAATATTGATAACTAATTAGAAATGCAGCCGTACCTGTAAAAGATGCTGCCGTTTCATGAAACCCAGAATTATTGTTTGTGGCTTAGGACGTACTGGATATAAAACCTTTCGGTTGCTGAGACAGCAGGGAGCCTTAGTTGTTGGCATTCATCACCAATCTATCCCTGGCGAAACAGCACCAGATGTGATTGTTGGCGATTTACAAGCAGCTTCTACCCTGACAGCAGCAGGAATTCAACAGGCAGACACTTTAGTCATCGCAGGATCTAAAGATGCTCTGAATTTGTCTATTATGATGCAAGCGCGGGTGCTAAATCCCCAAATTCGGATTATCAACCGTTTTTATAATACAAATTTAGGGGAGCGCCTAGATCAAAGTTTGCCAGACCACTTGAGTATGAGTGTTGTCGGATTAGCTGCACCCGTATTCACCTTTGCAGCGCTGGGAAACCAAGCGATCGGACAAATTAAATTATTTGGGCAAACTTGGCCAATTCACGAAGAATACATCGATCAAAACCACTTCTGGAAGGGTCGAAAGCTGAGTGAATTGTGGTCAGACCGATCGCGGATGCTAATTTATTACTTGCCAGTCAAAGGCGAGATGGATTTGGTATCAGCTGTCATATCTGGCCAAGAGATCCAAGTAGGCGATCGCATAATTATTGGTACACAACCCCGCATCCGTTCTCCCCGGAGATCGTTGATTAGAAAACTGCTGAAAGTTATGACTAATCTTAGGCAGTTTCAGGAACACGGGCGATCGGTAGTCATGGGTGCTATTGCCCTATTGACAGTTATTGCGATCGCTACATTCACCTATATGTCGGCTGAGTTGAGTTTGTCTCCTGTCGATGCTTTATATTTTTCTGTTGGCATGATTACTGGAGCGGGTGGAAATGACAAAGTAGTAGAAAATGCTCCTAACAGTATTAAGTTATTTACTGTTGTGATGATGCTGGTTGGAGCAGTGGTGATTGGTATTTGGTATGCCATGCTCACCGATTTTGTCTTAGGAAGCCGCTTTAAGCAATTTTGGGATGCAGCCCGAATTCCCCAGCGATATCACTACATTGTCTGTGGCTTGAGTGGTATTGGCGTGAGAATTGTTCAGCAACTCCACGCCAGCGGACATGAAGTTGTAGTAGTTGAACCCGACTCCAACAACAAATATATCAATACCGCCCGCGAACTGGGTATCCCCGTCATTCAGGGCGATGCCAGTTTCCGCACAATACTCAAAGCCAGCAATATAGACTCTGCCGCCGCAGTGATTACTGTTACTAGCAATGATGCTACCAATTTGGAAATTGCTCTCAAAGCTAAAGGTTTGACACCCAGTATTCCGGTGATTGTTCATTATGCCGATCCTGATTTTGCTGGCATAGCACAACAGCTATTTGGCTTTGAGGCCGTACTGAGTCCGGCTGAACTGGCAGCCCCAGCTTTTGCTGCTGCTGCACTAGGGGGACGCATCCTCGGCAATGGCATCACAGCCGATAGTCTTTGGGTGGCTTTTGCAACTGTAATTACAGCTTCACACGTCTTTTGTGGTCAGTGGGTGAAAGATGTAGCAATGTCTGCTGACTGTGTACCTTTATATGTAGAAACAAATAACCAAACCCTTCATGGTTGGGATTTATTAGAAACCAACCTCAGTGATGGTGATGTTTTATATATGACTATGCCAGCGACAAGGCTATATCAATTGTGGCGGGGCGAGCAAGTTTGCGAATCACACGCTTAAATTCGTCATTTGTCATTTGTCATTTGTAATTAATAGACC
The DNA here is from genome assembly GCF_034531255.1 of Nostoc sp. ChiQUE01b. Classification (NCBI taxonomy): domain Bacteria; kingdom Bacillati; phylum Cyanobacteriota; class Cyanophyceae; order Nostocales; family Nostocaceae; genus Nostoc; species Nostoc sp. ChiQUE01b. The sequence continues at coordinate 121,358 of NZ_JAVRBM010000020.1, forward strand.
CGTCCTAAAACTTGCAAGCAAGTATATATAAGGCTTTGAGACCGCC